>NZ_MIIZ01001331.1:0-13026 GCF_001743005.1 Shigella sp. FC1967
AGCTGAAATGACTTTTCACACCTAAGTATTAATAGGGTTACTCTTAATTTTTTATTTTAAATTAATAAGTTAAACAAATACCACTGTAATTTATCAGTGAAATTATCTCTATCAGATATTTAGGGGTAACACTTTAGTAGTATATGACATTTGATGTCTTTTTAAGGCAATATAGCGCCAGAATAAATTTGGAAAATAACGATGAGTACACATAAAATCCAATGGCACTACCGTTTTTCAATTATTAACCAGATAGCGATTTTGATGTTACTTTTCACGCTATTGGGTGTGGTGGGAATGGCGATTTCTAACCATATTATTTTGAGTGTGCAAGGTAATGCTCATGCCATTAATAAATCAGGATCGCTGCGAATGCAAAGCTATCGCTTGCTATCAGCGTTACCTCTAGATGAACAGCATCGTTATTATCTTCATGAATTAGAAACTGACTTAGACAGTGTGGAGTTACTTCAAGTCCTAAGTAATCAATCGCTACAATCACAATATGCTCAATTAAATACTTACTGGAAAGATATCTTAAAACCGACCTTGCTCTATGCACAACAACGAGATGATGCAAAACAAGAGGTTGTCTTATTTGTTGCACAGCTAGATAAACTCGTATTAAGTATTGACCAACTCACAGAGCAAAAAATTAGGCTGGTGGCTTATACTCAGCTTATTTTCACTGCACTTACACTGTTATTGCTGTTTGGCTCTGTTTGGCATTTCCGTCACCGGTTATTACATCCTTGGCAACAACTTATGACAATGGCTAATTCGATTGGTCATGGTGATTTTTCAGCACGTTTCCACCAACGAACACACCATGATGAAATTGCCACATTGGGTATTGCACTCAATACTATGTCAGAAGAACTTTCTACGCTGTATAGCGAATTAGAACAAAGAGTGGTTGAAAAAACTTACGACTTACAACAGAAAAATAAAGTGCTCTCTTATCTCTATCATTCAAGCCAACAATTACACTCTCCTGCACCACTTTGTGCCCGATTAAAACAGATATTATTTGAGCTTCAACAAATCATTCCCGATACTTATTTTCAGATACGTTTATATGAAGATAATCATCACACACTGTTTAATGAAATTAGTTTAGAGCCTCAACCACGCGCCGAACATTGCCCTGCTCCACAATGTGAACGTTGTGAAGATAATACGTCAATAACGCCTTCATTAAATAGTGAGTTATTACATTGGGAATTAGCGGATCAAATCCATCGTTATGGATTATTTGTTATGCAGTTACCTGAACATACTGTGTTAACTGACGAACAAAATAATTTGATGCTCTTACTGACAAAACAGATCTCAGCAATGCTGGCAATGGAACAACAAAACGAGCAACAACAGCAGCTTTTGTTAATGGATGAACGTTCGGCAATTGCTCGTGAATTACATGACTCTATTGCTCAATCGCTTTCTTGTTTAAAAATGCAAGTTAGCTATTTACAAATGCAGTCAGAAACCTTACCGGAAAATTGCCAAAAACTCCTTAAAGAGATGCGAGAAGAGCTGAATGTGGCTTATCGTCAATTAAGAGAACTGTTAACGACATTTCGCTTAAAACTCACTGAGCCAGGATTACTTGCAGCGCTAGAAAATACACTGACTGAATTTAATCAGCGCCTTGGTTTCTCCATTCAATTTGACTATCAATTACCTGCAAAATGTGTGAATTCACATCAAAGTATTCATGTTGTACAAATCGTCCGTGAAGCATTAAATAATATTTTACAACATGCCAATGCTAATTGGGCTGAAGTCTCTTTATCTCTAAATCATGGCATGGTTGAACTAAAAATTAATGATAATGGTGAGGGAATTAGCCCAGAACCTGAAAAATTAAATCACTATGGCCTTATTATTATGCGTGAACGCGCGAATAGCTTAAATGGTTCTTATACAATAAAAGTACGTGAACAGGGCGGTACTCAAGTATTTGTTAAATTTCCATTAATAACTACTCATAAAGACCCTGTCTAAATTGGAGCAAGTCGTAATGAATAATATGGGATCCCCCACAGAAAAAGCGACAATTTTACTCATTGATGATCACCCGATGCTACGCAATGGTGTAAAACAACTTTTAAGTCTTGATACAACACTCACTGTCGTTGGGGAAGCAGGAGATGGTATTCAAGGTGTGAAACTCGCTGAAGAGTTAGATCCTGATTTAATCTTACTCGATCTGAATATGCCTGGAATGAATGGTTTTGAAACACTTGATCAACTGCGATTAAAGTCGTTATCAGGTCGGATCGTGGTTTTCAGCGTATCAAATTATAGTGATGATTTAGTCACAGCATTAAGACGTGGTGCTGATGGGTATCTTTTAAAAGATATGGAGCCTGAAGAATTACTTGCCGCTCTAAAACAAGCAGCCGCTGGAAAAATGGTTGTCAGCCCTGCATTAACCCCTATTTTAGCTGAATCATTACGTGAAGATCGTTCTGAAGGTGAGCGTGATATTGAACAACTCACCCCGCGTGAACGTGATATTTTAAAGCTGATTGCACAAGGCTTATCAAATAAAATGATCGCACGTAAGCTTGATATCACAGAAAGTACGGTCAAAGTGCATGTAAAACATCTATTGAAAAAGATGAAGCTAAAATCTCGTGTTGAAGTCGCTGTTTGGGTTCATCAACAACGCGTTGATTAATTAAAGTTAGGCACAATGGGCTGGTGAGTACTCATCAGCTCAACTAGCTCTTTTGCTCCTTTTTGTAACGACTCCCCTTTTAGCCACATAGCATGAATAGGTAATCGCAACTCATTCTTCGTATTCTTAAACTGAAGCTGTTTTAATTTACCTTTTTGCAATTGAGTATAAATTAGCGAATACGGTAAATTCCCCCATCCCATTCCCGCTTCAACCATACCCAAAGCCATTTGAAAACTATCAGTTTGCCAATAATTTGTTGCCACTAATGAGCGTTCATCTCTTAACTCTTTGGTATGACTGGCGATCATAATTTGCCTCACATTTACAAGATCTTCAATAAATACACTTGCAGGATGTGCTAATGCAATATGACTTGCTGATATTGTTGCCACCAATGACTCAGAGCCAAGGTACTGAAATTGCTCATCACCATTCACATATAAGCCCCCATAAACGAGGCTTAATTGAATTTTATGTGAATGTAACATCTCAATAATGTCATCTTGTGCCGCGGTTATCACATTCACATTAAGTAAGGGATAACGTTGCGTTAATTCAGATAACGCAGGTAATAAATAATCAGGATTAATATCAGCCGCAACACCAATATTTAAAACACTTTCAAGATCCATAGAAAGCTCTTGTGCATGCACTTGTAATAATTTTAATTGCTCTGCGATCATTCTGGCATGAGGCTCAAGTGCTTTGGCTTTTTCAGTTGGCTGAGGCTCTCGTGATGAACGCTCAAAAAGCGCGTAACCTAATTCAGCTTCCATATTAGCAATTGCCATACTGACTGCTGATGGAACCCGTTTTAATGAACGTGCAGCCGCAGAGAAGGATCCTTTATCCATCACAGCTAAAAATATCGCAATATGTTCACTTGAGAACTGCATGTTCACTCCTGATGTTTCAGTCAAATTGATATTAGCTAACTTTTTCTATCATTCTTACTGATTTATCTTACGATGCTTAATGGCACAGATCCACAGAAAAAGAGAGTACAATGCAAGGTATCAAACGAAAAATTGTCTACGTGACAGCTTATGAAATTTTTGGCTGGGTTATTTCTTCAGTTGGGCTTGCACTTTTGGCTGATAGTTCAACCGCAGTAACGGGACCATTAGCGCTTGTGATCACAACCATCGCGGTGAGTTGGAATTTTATTTATAACTGCCTATTTGAATTTTGGGAAAGTCGGCAAGTTTCAAGGATCCGAACTTTTAGACGCCGTCTAGCACATGCGATTGGATTTCAGCTCACGCTGGTGCTCTATTTGATTCCATTAATTGCATGGTGGTTAAATGTTTCGTTATGGCAAGCATTCGTTATGGACTTTGCGCTGATCATCATCATCCCTTGTTATACCTTCGTTTATAACTGGGTATTTGATAAAGTGTTTGGCTTACCAAAATCTGCATTACCTGAGAATGCGCCCGTGGCCTAAGCGACAAATTAAATCAGGAGCGTGATCCCAATCACGGATCACGCTTTAACAGGGTAAATATCTTCTAACGCAAATTGCTCAATACCACCTTCTAACTCGCAACGACCTAACCCCATATTTTTGTCATCAGCCGTCGTTCTTCTTAGTAATTTACCGGTCACTTGAGAAAGCGCTGGATCAATTTCAATCACACGGTAATACTCTTTCATATAGCTCTCTTCACCCAGCGCCATATAAACTAAAAACTCATCACCTATTTTAATATTCATCTCGTTTTTACTTACTCTTAATAGTTAATCTAATGATGATAGAATAAATTTAGTCTAACGAAAGAAAATAAGATAAAGATTGACTCACTCGATATTACATTAAGTTAATTTATTAACTTCCAACTCATCATAATGATGCTGATCAGAATAAAAGACAGTGTTAAATACTGGAAGAAACGCTCTGATAAATGCACAAGTAAATAACGTGCTAATGGAATAGAAAATAAGGAGCCTAAGCAAAGAATAATTGCCGTGTGAATATCAGTATAACCCCCAGCACTATAAGCGATAGCAGAGCCACCAGAGAGGATTGTAGTAATAAAAATAGAAGTGCCGACCGCCTCTTTAATACCCATTTGTGCAAAACGCATTAATACAGGCAGAACCACTAATCCTCCTCCTACACCGGTTGCACCAAGTACAAACCCTGCGCTGACTCCTGGCACAAATAAAGAAGAAAAAGTCACTGAAGAAGGTGGTGGTAAAACAATCAAAGGATCTGAAATGGCTGTTCTTCTTATCATTCTCTGTAAAAACAAGATCAATGAAAATACGATAGCAACGATCATTAAAATATTAATGGCAAATTCAACACGATCATAATATTGAGGTTGTGATCCCAACCATGTCACACCATAACTCGCTAAAAATGTTACTGGAAACATTATACCTAAGATCAATAGGGCGGGTTTTAATGGAATATTGCCTAACCGAAAATGAATATAAGAAGATGAGAGCTTCATTAGCATTGAGAGTAAATTAGCGGTTGCAACCGCAGCTAATGCATTCATACCAAAAAGATAGATAAGAACAGGTAATAAAATAACACCGCCACCTACACCGGTCGTTGTAATAACTAACCCTATTGCAGCACCAATAAGCAGTTGTGTTACAAGCAACATCCCATTTCCTTTTTGGTTAAAATTTAACAAGCTTCGATTATAGGCAAAATAACTTATAACCAAAAGGAATTAGATATAACAAATAGGAATATAAATAAAGTTATTATAAAAAAACCCCTTAATATGAAACAGTTTCATATTAAGGGGTTTAAATTAATGATAAAAATTATTCTTATTAATCAATATATTATTTTTAATACTCTTAGTTTATTTCCGCTAATACCGTTTCTGCTGAAAAGTAATCACCCGTTTTAGCTTTTTGAACCAGTACCCCATCACAAGAAGCCACTACCTGAACTTCCATTTTCATGGCTTCCATAATGGCAATAACATCACCTTCTTTGACCTTGTCACCATCAGATAAGATCCAGCTATGTAACACACCAGAAATTGGTGCAGTGACGGCTTTTTCATTCTCTTCTTTCTCATGACTGGCATGAATTGCTGTTGGTATTACCGCAGAGAGTGACAATAATTGAGCAGGCAAAGCGAGTTCGTGCCGACGACCATCAATTTCAATAAAAGTACGCACGAGTTCTTCATTTTTTGCAGATGTGCTACGAGGGAAATGGGCATTTCTTGCCTGAAAATCAGTTTCAATCCAACGGGTATGCACTTTGAAATTTTCAGTGAAATCAGTATGCGCCATCATTTCGCAATGGAAAGGAAGTACGCTTGCCACACCTTCAATTTTAAATTCAGATAGCGCTCGGCGAGCACGGGCAATTGCTTGTTTACGTGTTGCACCTGTCACGATCAGTTTTGCCATCATTGAATCGAATTGACGTGAAACCTGATTATTTTCGGCAACCCCACTATCTACACGCACACCGGGGCCAGAAGGCTGAGAAAAAATGCGTGATTAAACCCGGTGTAGGTAAAAAAGCCTTTGGCGGGATCTTCCGCATTGATCCTAAATTCAAAAGAGTGACCTCGCGGAACGGGAGTTTTATCAATACTGAGTGGCAATCCTTCAGCAATACGTAACTGCTCTATGACTAAATCGATACCCGCTGTTTCTTCTGTAACAGGGTGCTCAACTTGTAAGCGTGTATTCACTTCTAGAAATGAGATAGTACCATTTGCACTTAATAAAAACTCAACGGTGCCTGCACCCACATAACCTGCTTTAGCACAAATATCTTTAGCTGATTGATGAATACGCTCACGTTGTTCGTCTGTTAAATAAGGTGCTGGCGCTTCTTCAATCAGCTTTTGATTGCGGCGTTGTAACGAACAATCTCGTGTTCCAACAACAACAACATGACCTAATTTATCTGCGATAATTTGTGCTTCGATATGGCGAGGTTTATCTAAGAATTGTTCGACATAACATTCACCACGACCAAACGCCGTTACGGCTTCTCGTACAGCAGAATGATAGAGCTCTTCAATCTCTTCCATTTTATAAGCGATCTTTAGACCTCTTCCACCGCCACCAAAAGCCGCTTTAATGGCAACGGGTAGACCATACTGTTTGGCAAAATCTAGAACCTCTTTGGCATCATTTACCGGATCTGCCGTACCATTTACAAGCGGGGCACCAACAGATTGTGCAATTTTGCGTGCTTGCACTTTGTCGCCAAGCACTTCAATCGTTTCTGGATTAGGACCGATCCAAATAAATCCCGCATCTTGTACTGCTTTTGCAAAATCTGCTCGCTCAGAAAGAAAACCGTAGCCAGGATGGATCATGGTCGCTTTAGCTTTATGAGCAATTTCAATAATTTTATTAATATCTAGATAGCTTTCTTTCGGCAAATTACCCTTAAGTCCATAAGCTTCATCAGCAAGACGAACGTGCAGTGCATCAATATCATCATTTGCATAAATAGCAATTGAAGTGGCACCATGATCCTGACAAGCACGAATGATACGAACGGCGATTTCGCCTCGGTTTGCAATCAGTACTCTATGCTTCACTCGTTGTTTTTGGTTAGTTGTTGTCATGAGTGGCATTCTCCTATCAATATTCTTGAAATTCGGTAATTGGATTAAAACGAATTTTAGCGTTAACAGGGATCTGCCCTGCGAGTGGTAAGTGATATTCAGCAACCGCACCAATAACAGGGTATCCTCCTGTTAAAGGGTGATCGTTAAGAAACAAAACAGGTTGCCCATTAATTGGCACTTGAATGGCACCAATGCAGGTACCTTCACTTGATAGCTCTTGTTGTTGCTCTCGTACAAGAGGTGTATCACCCAATAAACGTAATCCAATACGATTAGACTGCGGGGTCACTTGCCATAATTGAGAAGTTAGTGTCTTTACAGCTTCAGGTGTAAACCAGTCAGTACGAGGGCCTAAAACGATATCAAGTGTGACGATATCCCCTTGTTTGGGTAGTACAGATGTTGGCTGTTCATCGGCAAGAATACCGTTTGAGACGCATTCATTATTCAAATGAAGAACATCCCCTTCTTGTAAAGCATTAGGGCCAATTTGAGCCAAAGTATCAAACGCATAGCTACCTAACACTTTTTGTAATTTAAACCCACCTCTCACGGCAAGATAGCTACGAACCCCCATTTTGGGTATACCTAAAATAATTTCATCACCACAGCGAACATCGATAGGTTGGTAACTAGATAGGAATTCATTCTCACCCGACTCATGTTTTAGCGTAATAGAACAATCTGCCCCAGTTAAGGCAATCACACAATCTTGCCGTGCTTTTAGCGTCAATCCACCTTGGGTTATCTCAAGTGCAACAAAAGTTGCAGGATTACCCACTAAACGATTAGCCGCATGTAAAGCAGGTTTATCAAGTGCACCTGAAGCAGATACCCCCATTGATGCAGCACCAATACGCCCTTCATCTTGAAATAACGTTTGTAACCCTGCTGAAATAACATATAACCCTTTATCATTTAACGAGAGTGAGGAAGTTACTGCTGATTTCTTCTCAGGTAGTGAAACCGTTATTGATGTCTTTTGTGCATCGACAAAATGCACTTCATTACCCGGTAATAGAAAGGCGGGTTGTTCGCGAGAGAGGTCCCACATTTTTATTTCTGTGGTGCCAATAAGTTGCCAACCACCAGGACTTTGTTGTGGATAAACACCACTAAATTCACCCGCTAATCCAACAGAACCTGCTGGGATCCGTGTTCGAGGTGTTTTACGACGAGGCACATAGAGCCTAGTTTCATCAGCAATCAAATAGGCAAAACCAGGAGCAAAACCCGTAAATGCCACTTGATAGGTTTGTTCTGTGTGTCTGCGGATCACCTCACTGGCAGTGATCCCTAATAATTCAGCAACCTCATTAAGATCTTCACCTTGATAATGAACAGGGATCGTTAATGACTGTGTTTGACGTGCTGATACCGCTTTGACTTCTAATTGTCGAAGCTGAAACACAAGTTCTTCAGCTGTGATTAGCCACGGCGTATAGTGAATTAAGAGTGTTTTTGCAGCAGGCACAATATCTTGAATAGCAGCAATATCCGCTTGTTTAACGGATTCATATAATGCGAGCGTCTCTTTTAAAGAGGAAAGCTCAACAAGTAAATGAGATAAGTTAACGGGTAAAAAGCGCAAAATATCTTCCTCCCTTATACGTGATAAGCTGCATCAGGCACATCAGTGATAAACATATGTCCCGGAGCATGGCTGAGTGCGAAAGGAACACCTGAACGCATCACTGCCGCTTGTGGAGTCACACCACAAGCCCAAAATACGGGGATCTCACCTTCTTCAATTCTCACTGGTGAGCCAAAATCTGGCGACATAATATCTTTAATACCCAGAGCATCAGGCGAGCCAATATGCACAGGAGCACCATGTACAGAAGGAAAACGACCACTGATCATCACGGCATCAGCGATCCTATCAGCAGGAATAGGACGCATCGAAACGACTAATTCACCTTCTAATCGCCCAGCAGGGCGACACAAACGATTCGTTTTATACATCGGAACATTACTGTTATCTGTAATATGGCGAATTTCAATGCCCGCTTCTAACATTGGCGTTTCAAATGTAAAACTGCAACCAATAAGAAAAGTGACTAAATCAGGATGTTGCTTCCAAATTTTAGTCGCATCCGTAATTTCATCGGCCAATTTTCCATTTTCCCAAACTCGATACAAAGGGATATCAGTACGTAAATCAGCACCTTCTGCCAAAACTGTACGATAGCTGCCAGCCTCGCAAACATCTAAAATCGGACAACTTTTAGGATTACGTTGAGCATAAAGCAAAAAATCAAATGCCCAATCACGAGGCAAACTAATCATATTCGCTTGCGTCATTCCTTTAGCCATCCCTGCCGTAGGTATGGCTAAACCATTACGAATCGCTAATCGGGCTTCTTGTGCTTTGGCTATTGCCGCCGCAGTTGCTTGCATTAAATGAGTCATTTTTGCACCTCATTTTTAAGTGATAGTGGTGCAAAAGGTTTAATGCTAACACCATGATGGATAAGAATATCCTTTACACTTTGAGCAAGCGCCACAGCATCTGGGCTATCACCATGAACACAAATAGAATCAGCTTGTATCGCAGTAAAAACACCTTCTATAGACTCAACGCCACCTTCTTGCACAAGCCGTAACATACGCTGTGCAACAACTTTAGGATCATGTAAAACGGCGCCCTCTTTTTTACGAGAAACCAACGTACCATCCGCGTGATAAGCTCTATCTGCAAAAGCTTCGGCAATAACACGAAGACCTTTTTCTTTTGCAAGCATGATCAAAGGTGATCCCGCTAGAGCAACTAATGTTAATTGAGGATCAACGGCAAGGATCGCCTCAATAACGGCAAGTGCTTGACGTTTATTATGAGCAATTGTGTTGTACAGCGCACCATGAGGCTTAACATAAGTCACGCTCAACCCCACCGCTTTAGCCAATCCTTGCAAAGCACCTATTTGATAAATCACATCTGCGGTTAATTCATCACTAGCGATATCCATATTACGGCGACCAAAGCCCACTAAATCAGGATAAGCAACATGTGCCCCTATCGCGACATTGTGTTGTTTCGCTGCTTTTAATGTGCTTAAAATTCCATCTGGTGAACCCGCATGAAAGCCACAAGCAATATTGGCACTGCTGACAATTTCAAGCACGGCTTCATCATTCCCCATTGTCCATTGGCCAAAGCTTTCACCTAAATCACTGTTTAAATCGACTGTTTTTATCATCGTTATTATTCTCTTAAGCAATGTTGAGATAGTTGAAAATAGCCCCTACGGACATAATGCCCATATACCAA
The DNA here is from genome assembly GCF_001743005.1 of Shigella sp. FC1967. Taxonomy (NCBI): domain Bacteria; kingdom Pseudomonadati; phylum Pseudomonadota; class Gammaproteobacteria; order Enterobacterales; family Enterobacteriaceae; genus Shigella; species Shigella sp. FC1967. Next base: position 10,532 of record NZ_MIIZ01001331.1, read on the forward strand.
GTCAGCGCACAGACTAAAATACCAGACCACAGTAACCATGCAGGGTATTTATAACCATTCATGAGATCTTGACGACGCCATGCAACAAAAATGAATAGTGTCATGCCAATAGGTAGAATTAGGCCATTGAAACCGCCGGCAAAAACTAATAATGCGGCTGGTGCGGTTCCCATAACCATATAAATGGCGAGTGAAATAGTAATGAAAATAATGGTTGCGATATTACGTTGACGCTCAGTAACACCTTTTTTAAAGACAGTAATAAATGACATTGAGGTATAAGCAGCACCAATCACACTCGTTAATGCAGCAGCCCATAAAATAAGACCAAAGATGCGTAATCCAGTTAAACCCGCCGCATGTTGAAATGCTTGAGAAGCCGGATTCGCTGCATGACTAGAAATATCTAATGTTACGCCACTGGCAACCACGCCTAAAATGGCAAGGAACAGGATATAGCGCATTAATCCAACCACTAAAATTCCCTTAGTTGCAGCACTTGATACCGCATCAATATTCTCAATACCTGTTGTTCCTTTATCAAGAAGTCGGTGAGCTCCCGCATAACAGATATACCCGCCCACTGTACCACCAACAATTGTAGTGATCGTCGCGAAGTTAATCGCATCAGGCAGAACAGTTTGCCTTAATGCTTCCCCCACAGGAGGATTAGAAGCAAACATTACAAAAACAGTCAGTAAGATCATGACGATACCAAGAACGATAATCATACGATCAATAAAATTACTGGCTTTGCGTGATGAGAAAATATAGATAGCAAGTAAAGCACTTAAGATCCCTCCCCATTTAGGATCAAGACCAACCATCGCATTAAGCCCTAAACCAGCACCTGCAATGTTACCTACGTTAAACACTAGACCGCCAAAAATAACTAATACAGCAAGTAAGTAACCACTACCAGGTATTGCTTTGTTAGCAATATCTGAAGCGCGCATATTGGTAACCGTGATCACTCGCCAAATACTTTGCTGAACAACATAATCGATGATAATTGATGCCAAAATACCAAATGCAAATGAGGCTCCCATTGTGGCAGTAAAGGTTGCAGTTTGAGTAATAAAACCTGGACCGATCGCTGACGTTGCCATTAAAAAAAATGGCGGCTATTAGTGAAGAGCGTCTATTTTTTATAAACGAACTTGATGTTGTATTTGCAGAATCTTGTGTAGCCATGAGCTACCCCCTTTATCATCATTATTTTAATTATTATTACTAAGGCAATTAACGTGCCATTGTTGAGCATGAGCAGATTATTGTTAATCACTTGATATTAGATTGTTGAACAATTAATAATAATAGATGAATAAATAAGCAAATAGATTTAAATATGGGATGATAAAAGTGCAAAGAAGATCGCATTTTTTAACATTTTATTGACAATTTATATCCTGTTAATTAGCCATCAATATGCACCTAAATGAGGCATAAAAAGATCAGGTGCACAAAAATAGTGCACTAAATTAAAGGAAAAATAAGTTTAATTACTAAAATATCGTGAGGAAATTTAAGATTTTTTGATAGAAATAAATAAAAAGTCATACTCGATACAGTGAGAAATACAACAGAGTGACATAATAGAGGTTATATATTACAAAACACACTGATAGAATAGGCACTCCTATTAAGCTAATAACAGAAGATAATGCAGAAAAAAAACATCTCCACAAATTCTTTCTCAGAAAGTCGCAAATGTTATTCGACAAAAAATCACTATTGGAGAATTAACGCCTGGTGAAAGACTGTCAGAAACTGCATTAAGTGAAACGCTAGAAATATCACGTAATACTTTAAGAGAGGTTTTTCGCGTTCTTACTCAAGAAGGGCTTTTAACTTATAAACCGAATCGTGGTGTTTTTGTTTCTGTACCAGATATGGCAAGTATCATGGATATTTATCGTGTAAGACGATTAATTGAATGTGATGCTCTACGACATTCTTATCCTATGCATCCAGCGATTGTCAGAATGCAAGATAGTGTCAATCAAGCAAAAATTTTTCAAGAACAACAAGATTGGAGCGGAGTAGGAACCTGTAATATGCATTTTCATACCGCCATTGTTGAGCTTTCAGATAGCCCCAGATTATTTAAACAATATCAACTTATTCTGGCTGAATTACGTTTAGCCTTTGGTTTATTAAATGATCCTCAACTGCTACATGCACCGTATATTGAGAAAAATGAGCAAATTTTAACGCTGTTAATGGATGGAAAAGCCCAAGAAGCCGCAACAGTAATGGAAGCGTATTTAGAAATTTCAGAAAGAACTGTACTCGCAGCGTTTTCTCGTCATAATTTTTGCTAAAAAGATCATAAAAAAATGCCCTAAATTAGGGCATTTTTATATTCAGAATTTAGAATCATATTTAAAAATCACAAATAATAAACGCAAAAAAGCCAACCCATTGGGTTGGCTTTCTCGTCTTATTTAATGCCTGGCAGTTCCCTACTCTCACATGGGGAGACCCCACACTAC
>NZ_MIIZ01001332.1:0-388 GCF_001743005.1 Shigella sp. FC1967
TTCAGCCGTCGCCTTGAAAGGAGCTGAATAAAGCACGGTGGGCGTTTTCATCTGTGGTTATTTCGCCGTTATTACTGACGTTCCAAAGCCAAATGGGGGGCTTGCCAGCGTAATTGACGAAAGAGCTGGTGGAAATAGCGGCTTGCGGTATCGGTGTTGGTCGAATTTAAGTGATTAAATAAGGAATGACCCAGCGGTTGTTGCGATAAATTATTTTCTGATACCCAAATAACGGCATCAAGTGGACGACGGCGACGTAGCTGTTTTAGATCTTGAATTAAATTTTCATCCATAGGTTGATGGATATCGCCACCATAGATAAGCAATGTGCCGTTACTTTCTTGCCAGATCTCCGTTGTTAGGTTGGGAGTGAGTTTTTCGATAGCAA
>NZ_MIIZ01001333.1:0-388 GCF_001743005.1 Shigella sp. FC1967
GGGTTTTAATTCTGCTTAGAATACCCAATTTTTATCCAAAACTCTGCCTGAGCATTAACAGAGCGTGACATCACATTACTTGCTTTTCGCAAGTACTCAATAAAATCATCAAGCATTGTAAAAACTTTCGCTAATAAACGCCCATTGATTCACCGTCATTAATTCAATTTTCATCAGCCGTTTTAATTCGTCTTATTTTATCCACTTTTCTTTCCTCTTATTCTACTTCTTGCTTGATGGCTTCTTTTTCCAGCATCTCATTGATAATTCATTGGAAAACGTTTTATCTGGGTTTTAATTCTGCTTAGAATACCCAATTTTTATCCAAAACTCTGCCTGAGCATTAACAGAGCGTGACATCACATTACTTGCTTTTCGCAAGTACTCA
>NZ_MIIZ01001334.1:0-388 GCF_001743005.1 Shigella sp. FC1967
TGATACCTACACCACCATCGAGCTTGAGAAAGACTTCTCTGGGCGGAATACGACGGGGAACCATCGTCAGGCTGAGAGCTTGGGCTTCCGAGCCTTTTTCAGTAATGAACATAGTCACCGGATACTGCTTATCCGTGGCGACATAGACCACATTCTCTTTGATGCAGACCTCACCACACTGGCCGTTATCCGTCGCCCCGGTCAGAGATGTTGAAACGATCTCAGGATTGCTGAAAGGCGTGACGATTCGGTTCGGATGACCAACGGCTATCGGGATGATCTGGTTAACCCCCCGGCTTCATCGTCAGTAAGGGGTTTTCATTCATGCTGCCCACAACCTCATGGGAGCTTTGTCCTGACGTCACAGGGGCAGGAACATCCTTTTTCA
>NZ_MIIZ01001335.1:0-386 GCF_001743005.1 Shigella sp. FC1967
AGCGCTTCAGATTATATTTAGATAAAAATAGAGTTGTTTAATTCTGTTCATATTAAATAGGCGATTCAGGTTGTATCGCCATGATTTTGTTCCTTTATGTTCTTCATCCTAATTTTTGGGGAATAGGTAAAATAATTTATGCTGAGATTAATTCGTAGAGCATTTGATGAAATGAATATTGAAAGCATCACAAATTTTACTTCCTCATTCAAGAAAGGTAGAAAAAACGGTTTCTCGTTATGGATTTAAGCCTGATGGGGAAGTTTGTTTTGACGATATTTGTTTTCAGCGCTTCAGATTATATTTAGATAAAAATAGAGTTGTTTAATTCTGTTCATATTAAATAGGCGATTCAGGTTGTATCGCCATGATTTTGTTCCTTTATG
>NZ_MIIZ01001336.1:0-386 GCF_001743005.1 Shigella sp. FC1967
GGGGGGTAGAATTCCACGTGTAGCGGTGAAAATGCGTAGAGATGTGGAGGAATACCGGTGGCGAAGGCGGCCCCCTGGACAAAGACTGACGCTCAGGTGCGAAAGCGTGGGGAGCAAACAGGATTAGATACCCTGGTAGTCCACGCTGTAAAACGATGTCGATTTAGAGGTTGTGGTCTTGAACCGTGGCTTCTGGAGCTAACGCGTTAAATCGACGCCTGGGGGAGTACGGCCGCAAGGTTAAAACTCAAATGAATTGACGGGGGGCCCGCACAAGCGGTGGAGCATGTGGTTTAATTCGATGCAACGCGAAGAACCTTACCTACTCTTGACATCCAGCGAATCCTTTAGAGATAGAGGAGTGCCTTCGGGAACGCTGAGACAGG
>NZ_MIIZ01001337.1:0-386 GCF_001743005.1 Shigella sp. FC1967
GGGGATGACGTCAAGTCATCATGCCCTTACGAGTAGGGCTACACACGTGCTACAATGGCAGATACAAAGAGAAGCGACCTCGCGAGAGCAAGCGGAACTCATAAAGTCTGTCGTAGTCCGGATTGGAGTCTGCAACTCGACTCCATGAAGTCGGAATCGCTAGTAATCGTAGATCAGAATGCTACGGTGAATACGTTCCCGGGCCTTTGTACACACCGCCCGTCACACCATGGGAGTGGGTTGCAAAAGAAGTAGGTAGCTTAACCTTCGGGAGGGCGCTTACCACTTTTGTGATTCATGACTGGGGTGAAGTCGTAACAAGGTAACCGTAGGGGAACCTGCGGTTGGATCACCTCCTTACCTAAGAGATACGTGTTATGTGCAGT
>NZ_MIIZ01001338.1:0-384 GCF_001743005.1 Shigella sp. FC1967
CACCTCAGCATTAAGTGACCGGATTTGCCTAATCACTCTGCCTACATGCTTGAACCGGGACGACCGTCGCCCGGACAACCTAGCCTTCTCCGTTCCCCCCATCGCAGTTACCACCAGTACGGGAATATTAACCCGTTTCCCATCGACTACGCTTTTCAGCCTCGCCTTAGGGGTCGACTCACCTGCCCCGATTAACGTTGGACAGGAACCCTTGGTCTTCCGGCGTGCGGGTTTTTTCACCCGCATTATCGTTACTTATGTCAGCATTCGCACTTCTGATACCTCCAGCATACCTCACAGTACACCTTCGCAGGCTTACAGAACGCTCCCCTACCCAACAACACATAGTGTCGCTGCCGCAGCTTCGGTGCATGGTTTAGCCCC
>NZ_MIIZ01001339.1:0-382 GCF_001743005.1 Shigella sp. FC1967
ACTGGGGTTCACTTGCCATCGCTGGGGCGTGTCATTTCGTTTCGGCTCCCCCTGTTTTTCCCTTTCTTCGCTGGACGCTCATCAGGATAAAAACAAAAAGCCTACCGCCTCGTTTTACTCGGTTGGTCAAATCGCTTCTTGCCACAAAACAAGTTTGTGACTTTCAGCGATTTCGCATCGTTTTACTTGTCAGTTTGCACGATGTTAAAAACGCACTCAGAAGCCCGCAAAACCGTTCTAAACTTTCAGCGTAGATTTGGGTGTTTTATAGGGTGATCGTGTCTTAAAATCGTTTCGAGGGGCTTTAATGGGGATGAACGGGCGGTTTTTGCTAACTAACTCGCCCGTTTAACATAAAAGGGATTGTATGAATCAATTTTAG
>NZ_MIIZ01001340.1:0-382 GCF_001743005.1 Shigella sp. FC1967
TTAGGTATAACGGGCAGAATAACGGGTGAAATAATGGGTAGAATCATAGTTTTACTAACTTGCACCCCATGATACTTTCAGTATCAATGCCACTCATTTTCTGGACGAAAATGAATGACATAAGGCTCCGCCCTCTGGCTATTTTCTTCGGCTGGACGCCTGAGAAAAAAAACCATTCACCCCAAGCCCGTCAAACTCACTGCGTTCGTCTGACCACCCCCCTTTTTTTCGCCCCCTGTATTTGGTCGCTCAAAAAATGTGGTGGTCAGACGCTTCGCTTGACGGGGGGCTTTGCCCCCAAAACGAAACACGTTCACTGGGGTTCACTTGCCATCGCTGGGGCGTGTCATTTCGTTTCGGCTCCCCCTGTTTTTCCCTTTCT
>NZ_MIIZ01001341.1:0-381 GCF_001743005.1 Shigella sp. FC1967
GGTGATCTATCCATGGGCAGGTTGAAGGTTGGGTAACACTAACTGGAGGACCGAACCGACTAATGTTGAAAAAATTAGCGGATGACTTGTGGATGGGGGGTGAAAGGCCAATCAAACCGGGAGATAGCTGGTTCTCCCCCGAAAGCTATTTAGGTAGCGCCTCGTGAACTCATCTTCGGGGGTAGAGCACTGTTTCGACTAGGGGGTCATCCCGACTTACCAACTCGATGCAAACTGCGAATACCGAAGAATGTTATCACGGGAGACACACGGCGGGTGCTAAACGTCCGTCGTGAAGAGGGAAACAACCCAGACCGCCAGCTAAGGTCCCAAAGTCATGGTTAAGTGGGAAACGAAGTGGGAAGGCTCAGACAGCCAGGA
>NZ_MIIZ01001342.1:0-12984 GCF_001743005.1 Shigella sp. FC1967
TCCATTTTTTATAATTAAATATAATGTATCGACTCATTATATTTCCCTCGTTATTGGCCTTTCCAATTTTCTATATAGATATAATTAATGTATTTAACCTTTTGTTTATATTGATTTTATTTTTATTTGGATAAATGTCTGATAAGCTTCATGATTATTTCGGGGATCTAAAACAGGATTAAACAAAAAAATTTGAGAATAATCCATGAAATAAAAAACACCTCACTACTTAAATTAGTAAGTGAGGTGCTTGAAGAGTGACACAACAGGTTTTATATCAGTCTAAAATAATATGTGGATAGAAGCGTGAGAGATCTTGAGTGATAAGCTCTCTATCTTCTCGAATACAAATACCTGCTGATTGGTCGTTAACCAGCCAGCTACCAATTAATGTATAGCTATCACCAAATTTTGGCAGTGGATGGAAGTCCTGAACAATAAAACCTTCTTCGCCGTAAGGGCCATCTGCGACAGCAATATCTTTGCCATTTTCAACGATGCGAATATTTGCACCTTCGCGTGAAAACAGTGGTTTGATAACATAACGTGATAATGACTCAGGCGCTTTACCCTCATAAAAATAAGCCGGTAGCAGATTAGGGTGATTAGGGAACATTTCCCAAAGCATTGGCAATAATGCTTTATTTGAGATAATGCTCTTCCAAGAAGGTTCTAACCAACGAATACCCGCATCAGCCAATTTAGTTGAGAAGTCTTCACGGAACATAAATTCCCAAGGGTAAAGCTTAAACATATTGCTGATTATCTGATCTTTCAGATCCGTTAACTCACCACGCTCACCTAAACCCAGATCTTCAATAAAGACAAAGTCAGTCGTGACTTCTGCCTCTTCTGCACAATCTTGTAAATATTGGACTGTACCACGATCTTCTTCCGTATCTTGGCAACACGACATATGCAGATAACGCATTCCATATTGATCACGAAGCGCTGCAAAACGATCAATTAGCTTTTCTTGAATGCTATTAAATTGATCCGCATTTTGCGGTAAACGACCAGCATTGACTTGATCTTCAAGCCAGATCCATTGGAAAAAAGCAGATTCATATAGCGATGTTGGTGTATCTGCATTATTTTCTAACAGTTTTGCCGGACTTTTACCGTCATACGCTAAATCAAGACGTGAATAGAGAGAAGGTTGAGACGATTTCCATGAATCACGTACAAAATCCCAACAGTGACGAGGAATTTGAAAACGCGTCAGTAACTCTTCACTATTAGCCACTTTATCAGCGACTTGTAAGCACATCTGATGCAACTCTTCCGTCGTTTCTTCTAATGTTTCAACTTCTTCCATTGAGAATTGATAATAAGCATCTTCAGACCAATAAGGCTCGCCATACATTGTATGAAAGTTAAAGCCAAATTCAGTTGCTTTTTCACGCCAATCCGGGCGTTCAATGATATTTTCACGTTTCATGGTTTTAATTAACCACCTGAACGGTAAGAAGATGAACCGGTTGAGCTACGGTTATTATTTGTTGCACTGGTACGTTGAGCCGCAGCTTGTCTTGAAACCGTATTACCAAAGCCACCACGTGTTATTGTTGAGGTTGTTGATGGTTTGGGGGTCATGGCAGTTTTGGGGACGTTCATTTGGCGACCACCCACAGCAGGACCATAGTTACGACCTGTGGCATCCACAAATTTACCATTTGCAGGGCTTGTTGGATTACGGGAACTAAACAGAGGTTGTGCTGGTGCACTGCCCCCCATTAAGCGACCCATCATATAACCCGCCATTAATGGCATAAAAAAGCTACCACCAGAGTTAGCTTGAGCCACTTGTGAGCTGTCTGGGTTTAAATTATTGGCATTTTCAGTACTAACGGGTTGTCCGTCAATCGACGCTGTTTGTGTACATTGTGCATCACCAAATTCAGCAACACAGTCTTCTAATGTTGCGTATTTCGGGGCTGTACGTTGAGCTTCTTGCAATGCAGTGCGATAAGAGTCTTCACACTGTGCCGCTTGTGAAGGATTCGCTTGGGCACATTCTTGTGCATTCATATACAGTGAAACTGTCTCATCGCTCTCTTCACATCCTGAAAGCGCGAATACAGCAGTGATGGCGATTGCAACAGGCGCCAGACGATAAGGACGAAATGCTTTACGGAAAGCATCACGATTAATCGATTTGGTACGTTTCATTGGCATATTGATAAGATCCATAAAAAGGTAAAAACGTTCAAAAATAAAAGCTAGGATAGGTTAAATAGTCTAGAAAATAAATAAGAAACGCCTAATCATCAGGGATAACCAGAAAATTGTGATCTTTATAAGGTTAAGGGTGATGAAATTAGGTAAATCCTCTCTTTTTAACCTAATTGTAATTAAGGTATTTGTTAATACAAGAATATAGATATTGTTGAAATTTTAATTTAAGCCATAACACAATATGTTATGTGAAGAAGAAGCATAAAAAAAACCGCTTATCAGTTTATCGCTGAAAGCGGTTTTGTATAAGTGACTCGATCCTTAATTCACGATCAAGGTGCAACGTTAAGAGCAGGGCTTGTTAACGGGCGAATAATGCTATCTGGTGAAGTAGAAACTTCTGCACCCAGTGTATTATTTAACTGAATTAAATCATTTTCATTCAATGTGCCACGTGCGTATTCAATATTTAATTGGTTAATTAAATAGTCATAACGTGCGTTTGATAATTTCTGTTTAGCATCATAAAGCGTTGTGGTCGCATTTAATACGTCAACGATAGTACGAGTACCGACTTGATAACCCGCTTCTGTTGCATCTAAAGAGCTTTGAGCAGAAACAACCACTTGTTGATACGCTTTAATACTACTGATTGACGCAGAAATATTGTTATAAGAAGAACGCGCGATTTGGACAATAGAACGATAAACCGACTCTAATTGTTCGCTAGCGCTGGTAAAGTTATATTGTGCTTGTTCAACTTGTGAGCTTGTTCTGCCCCCTGTATATAAAGGAATACTGACAGACAGACCAATACTATTTTGACCGCTATAGCTGTTGCGACTATTACCCGCTGTTGCTGGCGGTAATGCGCTACCGTGATTATGGCTATTAGAAACACCCGTAGATGCATTTAAATCGACGGTTGGTAAGTGACCTGATTGCGCTAAACGAATATTCTCGCGTGCTAAATCTTGACCTAAGCGTGCGCTTAATAAACTTAAGTTGCGCGCTTCAGCATCTTTTAGCAGTTTTTCAATGGAGTCGGGTGGGGTTGTTGAAAAACGGCTGATGTTGAGTGATGCCAGATTAATGTAATAAATACCACTGACTTGGCGTAGTTTTTCTAATGCGTTATCTAATTGATTACGGCCAGCGACTTCTTGCGCCAGTACGCTATCATAATTAGCACGCGCATTTTGTACGTCAGTAATCGCTACTAAACCTACGTTAAAACGTTGAGTTGTTTGATCTAGCTGACGATAAACTTGTTCTTTTTGCGCTTCAATAAAGGATAATGAATCAATAGCGCGCAAAACATCAAAGTAAGCGGTCGCGGTGTCTAGGATCAGTTTTTGCTGACTTGTTTGATAAGTGACATCACTCATGCCCGCTGTTTTTTTCTTGCATGTTCAACTGGCGCCATAAAGACATATTAAACACACTTTGTGTTAGTTTTAAGCTAGCGCCAATAGAATTGGATTCAGTGTCTCTAGCGTCACGATAACCACTTTTGTAATCAGCAGATGCCCCCAATCCTAATTGAGGCAATAATGGACTGCGAGCTTCATTGATTTTTTCAAAAGCGCTGTTTCGTTCAGCTAATGACTTGCGTAACTCAGGGTTACTGTCCTTTGCTTTTTGATAAACTTGAAGCAGATCCTCAGCCTGACTTGCAGAGCTGAATCCTGCCAAACTCACCGTGACCAAAAGAGAGAGCAGTTTTTTCATTTTAATTCCTTGTTGCAACAGTTTCGCTGAGTTGCCTCTGTTAATCTTGATTGGGGATAATTCTAGCAGATTGTTTCCCTAAGTAGGGGTAGCCATTTGTGCCATATCCTTTTATTTTAGATTAACTTTACATGAATTGTTGGCAAATTTCTTTAAATCTGTATTAAACATAAGCAATAAAAAATACGCTTAAATATAACTTAAGGAACATTGTATGAAGAAAAGGGAAAATATACCATTTTTATACGGTCGTGATGATGTAAAACTGCTTGGTCAGCGAGATTTATACAAAGGCTTTTTCCGCATGACCGAATATCGCTTTAAGCATCGTCTTTTTGAAGGTGGGTGGAGCGAAGAAGTGAAACGTGAGGTTTTTGAACGTGGAAATGCCGGCGTTTTACTCGCTTATGATCCTAATCGTGATGAAGTCGTCTTAATTGAGCAAATTCGGATCCCCGCCTATGAAACCAGTGAGACACCTTGGTTACTTGAAGTGATTGCAGGCATGGTTGAGCAAGGTGAACGTCCTGATGAGGTTGTTAGACGAGAAGCCCAAGAAGAAGCGGGTGTTAAAGTGGGACGGTGCGAGCCTATTGTGAGTTACCTTTCAAGCCCTGGAGGAACGAGTGAAAGGATGCATGTATATGTGGGGGAAGTTGATGCAACAACAGCAAAAGGGATACATGGGTTAGAGAGCGAGAACGAAGATATTCGTGTCCATGTAGTGAGTCGGGAACAAGCTTATCAATGGGTTGAGGACGGCATTATTGATAATGCAGCCTCTGTTATTGCACTACAATGGTTACAACTTCACCATATATCATTAAGAAAGCGTTGGTCGATAAGTTAATGCGCTAATCTACCTTAAATAAGTGTTTTTAATGATATTATCAAGTAGAGTAACTATCTCTAAGTATACGATATCAAATGAATTAAATTGTAAAATGAAGTGAAAAAAACGTGATTGAAAGCGAGAATATTTCTCACTAATCTTTTGAAATGTGTATTGGTTGGCAGATCTTTACTACGAAAATACGTTAACATAACGGCTAATGAGAGTGAAACAAGGAAACCTTTTGGAAAGCCAGCTTGAATTATCGGTGAAACATAAACACACCGTAAGAATATTACAAATCACAGATACCCACCTCTTTGCTAATGTGGAAGATACTCTGCTGGGTATAAATACCTATCGTAGTTACCATGCAGTATTAAATGCGATTAGAGAGCAGGATCTTGATGTTGACTTGATTGTTGCGACAGGTGATTTAGTCCAAGATCAAACCTTTGAAGCTTATCAGCATTTTGCTGATGGCATTGCGACGCTAACACCACCTTGTGTTTGGTTGCCGGGTAATCATGACTATCAACCTGCGATGATTGATGCTTTAAATCAGGCAGGAATTTTGTCAGCTAAACAAGTGTTGATTGGTGATAATTGGCAAATGTTGTTATTAGATAGCCAAATTCAAGGCGTTCCTCATGGTGAGTTATCAGATTGTCAGTTAGATTGGCTAACACGCTGCCTCGAAAGTGAAAAGCACAGAGATACGATTATCTTGTTGCATCATCATCCTATGCCTTCAGGGTGTACATGGTTAGATCAACACAGTTTAAGGAATTCTCAAGAATTGGCTGAGCGTTTAAGAGACCATTCTCAAGTCAAAATGATGCTTTGCGGTCATATCCATCAAGAAATGGATGAAATGTGGAATGGTATTCGTTTGTTGGCGACGCCTTCTACGTGCATTCAGTTTCGCCCTCATTGTACAAATTTTACATTAGATACGGTTTCTCCGGGTTGGCGTTATTTAGAAATGTCACTTTTATCTGATGATAAGGGCGACATTGAAACACAAGTTTACCGTTTAGCAGGTACTGAATTTTGCCCTGATCTGGATGCGGATGGATATTAAGTGATGCCTCGTATTCTTTACTTACATGGCTTTAATAGCTCACCAAAATCAGCAAAGGCACAGGCTTTTCGCCAATGGCTTGAAGCAACATATCCTGAAATTGAATTGTTAGTACCTCAATTGCCACCTTATCCTCAAGAAGCCGCTCAGCTAATTGAAACGTTAGTTAAAGAGAGTGCTGATGAGAAACTTGGATTAATTGGCTCATCATTAGGTGGCTATTTATCTATTTGGCTATCTCAACGTTTTAATTTACCCGCTGTTGTTGTAAATCCTGCGATACGTCCTTTCGATCTTTTGCAAGATTTCTTGGGTGAGAATGAAAATCCTTATACACATCAAAAGTATAGGTTAGAACCTCACCATATGGATGAGTTACTTGCTTTGCGTATTCCCACTATCACATCACCCGAACTAATTTGGCTACTTCAACAAATTGGCGATGAAATACTTGATTATCGTCAAGCTGTCTCATATCTTGGCGCGTGTAGGCAAACAGTAGAATCGGGTGGAAACCACGCTTTTGTGGGTTTTGAACGTTTTTTTCCGAAAATTATTCAATTTTTAAAGATAATTTAGCCTTTCGGTCGATTAACCTGTAAAACGTAGGTTGATGTATCTACCCGAAAATTAATATCATATTGCCGCCAACACCTGTTATTATAAACAGTATTTTTCTAACAGCGAACCGCAGATTAAAACAATGACTCAATCAAGTTATAATGCAAAGGATATTGAGGTTCTTAATGGTCTAGAGCCTGTACGTCGCCGTCCAGGGATGTATACAGATACCACAAGACCGAACCATTTGGCACAGGAAGTGATAGATAATAGCGTGGACGAGGCGCTTGCGGGACACGCATCAAAGGTCGAAGTTATTTTATATGCAGACCAATCTATCGAAGTCATCGATAATGGGCGAGGAATGCCTGTCGATATTCACCCTGAACTTAACGTTTCTGCTATCGAGTTAATCCTTGCTCACCTCCACGCCGGAGGAAAATTCTCTAATAAAAATTATCAATTTTCTGGCGGGTTGCATGGTGTCGGGATCTCTGTTGTTAATGCCCTCTCAAAACGTATTGAAGTCACCGTTCGTCGTGAGGGTAAAGTTTACCAAATTGCCTTTGAAAATGGTGATAAGGTTGAAGAATTACATGAGATTGGTACCTGTGCAAAACGAGATACAGGAACGAGTGTACATTTTTGGCCTGATGGCGCTTATTTCGATGTTCCTCGTTTTTCTTCTAAAAGCTTATCTCACGTATTGAAAGCCAAAGCAGTACTCTGTCCAGGCGTTACTGTTTCTTTTATAGATAAAGTAAACAACACCCAAGAAAATTGGTGCTACGCTGATGGTTTAACCGATTATTTAAGTGAAGCTGTTGCTGAATTTGTTCGCCTTCCTGAAGAGCCTTTTACGGGCAAATTTGAGGGTGATAATGAAGCCGTTGAATGGTCTATGCTATGGCTACCTGAAGGTGGCGATCTACTCACTGAAAGCTATGTTAACTTAATTCCGACGGTTCAAGGTGGTACACACGTAAATGGTTTACGCCAAGGTGTGTTAGATGCAATGCGTGAATTTTGTGAATTCCGTAATTTACTACCAAGAGGTCTTAAATTAACCGCCGATGATACATGGGAGCGTTGTGCTTATGTATTATCCGTGAAAATGCAAGATCCCCAATTTGCAGGGCAAACTAAAGAGCGGCTCTCCTCAAGACAAACCAGTGCGTTTGTTGCAAATGCAGTAAAAAATGCTTTTAGCTTATGGCTAAATCAGAATGTTCAAGTCGGTGAATTACTTGCTGAAATGGCAATTAGTAGCGCTCAACGTCGTATGCGAGCCGCTAAAAAAGTAGTGAGAAAGAAACTCACTTCAGGGCCAGCATTACCAGGTAAATTGGCTGATTGTACTTCTCAAGATCTACGTTACACCGAACTGTTTTTAGTTGAAGGGGACTCTGCGGGCGGCTCGGCTAAACAAGCTCGAGATCGTGAATATCAAGCAATTATGCCTTTACGCGGTAAAATTCTAAATACATGGGAAGTCTCTTCTGATGAAGTTCTTGCTTCACAAGAAGTGCATGATATTTCCGTTGCTATTGGTATGGATCCTGATAGTGATGATTTAAGCCAACTGCGTTACGGTAAAATTTGTATTCTTGCGGATGCGGACTCAGATGGTTTACATATCGCCACCCTATTGTGTGCTTTATTTGTGCGCCATTTCCCTGCGCTTGTTAAGGAAGGGCACGTTTATATGGCGATGCCACCCCTTTACCGTATTGACTTAGGTAAAGAAGTTCATTATGCCCTTGATGAATCAGAAAAAAATGCCATTTTACAGCGTTTAAGTCGTAAAAAAGGAAAGCCTAACGTACAGCGCTTTAAAGGTTTGGGTGAGATGAACCCACTTCAACTGCGTGAAACAACACTTGATCCTAATACGCGTCGTTTAGTGCAATTGGTGATTGATGAAGAAAATTATCAAGAAACCCTAGGCGTGATGGATATGTTGTTAGCGAAGAAACGCTCTGAAGATCGCCGAAATTGGTTACAAGAGAAAGGCGATGAAGTTGACATCGAAGTGTAATGGATACCACAAGAGTCTGAGGAAAAAATTGAATGAGTGAATTGACTCATGATGGTGTAGAGCGCCAACCGCTCCACTTATTTACAGAAAATGCCTATCTCAACTATTCCATGTACGTCATTATGGATCGTGCATTACCTTTTATTGGAGATGGGTTAAAGCCCGTGCAACGTCGCATCGTTTATGCGATGTCGGAGCTGGGTTTAAGTAATAGCGCTAAATTTAAAAAGTCAGCCCGTACTGTGGGTGACGTGCTAGGTAAATATCATCCACATGGTGATAGTGCATGTTATGAAGCAATGGTACTGATGGCTCAGCCGTTCTCTTACCGTTATCCGTTAATTGATGGACAAGGTAACTGGGGGGCACCAGATGATCCAAAATCTTTTGCTGCAATGCGTTATACCGAATCACGTCTTTCTAAGTATTCACAAACATTATTGAGTGAATTAGGACACGGTACGGTAGATTGGATCCCTAACTTTGACGGCACGATGCAAGAGCCGAAAATGTTGCCTGCACGCTTACCTAATATCGTGCTTAATGGCACAACAGGTATTGCTGTGGGGATGGCAACAGACATTCCACCGCATAACGCGCGTGAAATAGGACAAGCTTTAGTGATGCTTTTAGATAATCCTGATGCCGGATTATCTGATGTGATGCAATATGTTCAAGGCCCTGATTATCCGACTGAAGCTGAAATTATTACCGCGCAAGACGATATCAAAAAGATTTATAAAACAGGGCGTGGCTCTATCAGAATGAGAGCGGTATGGCAGAAAGAAGAAGGGTGTGCGGTGATCACTGCATTGCCTCATCAAGTTTCTGGTGCCAAAGTACTTGAGCAAATCGCAGCATTGATGCGAGCGAAAAAACTGCCTTTAGTGGAAGATTTACGTGATGAATCTGATCATGAAAATCCGACTAGACTTGTTATTGTTCCTCGTAGTAATCGCGTCGATTTAGAACAAGTGATGTACTACTTGTTTGTGAATACTGATTTAGAAAAAAGTTATCGCGTTAACCTAAATATGATTGGGTTAGATAACCGTCCTGCTGTTAAAGGATTACTAACGATTTTAAATGAGTGGTTAGTGTACCGTCGCCAAACAGTAACAAACCGCTTAAATCATCGTTTAGAAAAAGTTTTACGTCGCTTAGAAATTCTTAAAGGTTTATTAATTGCTTATCTCAATATTGATGAAGTGATTGAAATTATTCGTCATGAAGATGAACCAAAAGCAGAATTAATGCGTCGTTTTGAGTTATCTGATATTCAAGCTGAAGCTATTTTAGAGTTACGTTTACGTCATTTAGCCAAACTTGAAGAGATGAAACTAAAAGGCGAAAGTGATGAGCTTCAAAAAGAACGCGACAGCATTGAGAAATTGCTAAGTTCACCTCGTCGTTTAAATACGTTACTGAAAAAAGAAATTGAAGCTGATGCAAAAGAATTTGGTGATGATCGTCGTTCACCTATTCGCCCTCAAGAAGAAGCGAAGGTCGTGAATGAGCAAGATATGTTGCCATCAGAGCCTGTCACTATTGTGCTTTCTGAAATGGGCTGGGTACGTAATGCAAAAGGACATGATATTGATCCTAGTGGCATGAGTTATCGTGCGGGTGATAGCTATCACAGTGCAGTCCGAGGCATGAGTAATCAACCAGTCCTGTTCCTTGATTCAACCGGAAGAAGTTACACCTTAAGCCCAAATGATATGCCATCAGGGCGTAGCCAAGGTGAGCCATTAACGGGTAAATTGACATTCCCACCAGAAGCCAGCGTGAAATACATGTTAGCGGGCAGTGCTGGACAAGAATATTTACTGGCAACAAAAGAAGGTTATGGCTCGGTTCTTTCTTACGATGAGATGGAAACGAAGAATAAGACAGGTAAAGGGCTATTAACCGTTCCTGAAGAGACTGAGTTATTAGCACCGTTCTTAGTTGATCCCCAAAAGAAAAATGAACACCACTGGTTTATTATCATCACTGACAAAACACGTATTTTAGCCATTTCAGCAGAACAACTGAATGAAATGAATAAAAAAGGGCGTGGTACACGTCTTGTTGCTTTAGGAAAAGAGCAAGGTGATGTGATTGAACAAATGCTGTTTGCACCTAAAGATGAAGCATTAATCTTTACTGTTGATGGTCAGCAAGAAGTGCTTAAAGCAGAAGAGATCAGTTATTTTAGCGGTAATGCGGGTGATGAACCTATTCCGTTAAAACATCTACATCCTGAAGCTGTTACCGTCATTATGTCTGAAAAAGGGCTTATTCGTTGCCAAAAAGGTCATCATATCGATGCTAAATCAGTGGGTTTCAAATCGGGTGATGATTATTTTGATGCCGTTGAAGGTATGAGTAATCAACCAGTACACCTCATTGATACCACGGGTCAAAGCTATACCGTTGATGTTGATGCATTACCTTCTGGTCGTAGCAAAGGCGATGCGCTAACTGAACGACTAAAAATTCAGAAAAATGCGCAATTACGTCATGTTGTTATGGGTGAAAGTACCGATAAGATCTTAATGGCATCTGATGCCGGTTATGGTTTTATCTGTCAGGTGGATGATCTAACGTCTAAAAATAAAGCAGGAAAATCACTACTGACTTTACCTGAAAATGCATTACCATTACCGCCACAACGCTTGAACAACGAGCTCACTGATCTCATTATGGTCATTACAAAAGGCGGTAGGATGCTGATTTTTGAAGCCGCAGAACTACCAACTATGGTAAAAGGAAAGGGAAACCAGATGGTTTCTATTCCTGCTTCACAAGCGGCAAGTGGTGAGGATAAAGTCGCTTGGTTACGAGTATTACCTGAAAATGCTTCTGTTACTCTGCATTTTGGTAAACGCAAAATGACAATGTCGATGAATGAATTAGTGAGCTTTAAAGCCAAACGTGGACGTCGCGGAACCTCTTTACCTCGCGGTGCTCAAGTTATCGATCATATTGATATTGAAACAAATTAAATCTAATACTTAATTGATATTGAGTGGGTCTGTTGACCCACTTCTATTTAGGACGCTAGAACTTATGTTAGCTATTATTCGAGGCATCATTGTCATTCTTTACACCATTATTGTGGTGACAGTTGGAATGATTTATTGCATGTTTTCACCAAGAAATCCTAAACATGTAATGACTTACGGACGTTTGTTCGGCAAATTATCGACGATTTTTGGTATCAAACTCGTTGAGCGTTTTCCTAAAGAAGCGAAAAGCTACGGCCCAAGTATTTATATCGGAAACCACCAAAACAATTTTGATATGGTGACAATGTCAAATGCGGTACAACCTAATACCGTCACAGTGGGTAAAAAAAGCTTAATTTTTATTCCTTTCTTTGGTCAGTTGTATTGGATAACCGGTAATATTTTGATTGATAGAGCAAACCGCTCTAAAGCGCATGGCACTATTTCACAAGTTGCTGAGCAAATTAAATCGAAGAAGATTTCTGTTTGGATGTTCCCAGAAGGCACTCGTAGCCGTGGTCGTGGCTTATTACCGTTTAAAACAGGGGCGTTCCATGCTGCCATTCAAGCAGGTGTGCCGATTATTCCTGTGTGTGTTTCCACAACGCAGGGCAAAATTAAGCTAAACCGTTGGAATAATGGTTATGTTATTGTTGAAATGTTGCCTCCAATTGATGTTTCAAAATATACCAAAGATCAAGTTCGAGAATTAGCAGAAGATTGTCGTCAAATTATGAAAGCGAAAATCGAAGAGCTAGATAAAGAAGTTGAAGAAATGAATAAACGTGATTTTCCCGGTAAATTAAATTAAGACTGATTTATTTTCTTTTAGCGAAAAAAGCCATTCACCCAAGCCCGTCAAACTCACTGCGTTCGTCTGACCACCCCCTTTTTTCGCCCTGTATTTGGTCGCTCAAAAATGTGGTGGTCAGACGCTTCGCTTGACGGGGGGCTTTGCCCCCAAAACGAAACACGTTCACTGGGGTTCACTTGCCATCGCTGGGGCGTGTCATTTCGTTTCGGCTCCCCCTGTTTTTCCCTTTCTTCGCTGGACGCTCATCAGGAGAAAAACAAAAAGCCTACCGCCCTCGTTTTACTCGGTTGGTCAAATTGCTTCTTGCCACAAAACAAGTTTGTGTCTTTCAGCGATTTCGCATCGTTTTACTTGTCAGTTTGCATGATGTTAAAAACGCACTCAGAAGCTCGCAAAACCGTTCTAAACTTTCAGCGTAGATTTAGGTGTTTGATAGGGTAATCGTGTCTTAAAATCGTTTTGAGGGGCTTTAATGTGGATGAACGGGCGGTTTTCGCTAACTAACTCGCCCGTTTAACATAAAAGGGATTATTTGAAGGGGGTAGATTTCCAACGTGCTTCTAAATTTTCTAATAATTCAAAAGTGATATCTTGAACAAAATTTTTCATGGTGGGATGAAAACTCGCTATTAAAGCGACTTTTTGATTTGAGCAGGTCATTTCTTTTAATGTAAATACTTCTGTTTTTCCTAAAAAAAAAACTTTTTAAAATATACCTCTCAGGCGTTCGCTTAATTGGATTACCTATATGTT
>NZ_MIIZ01001343.1:0-381 GCF_001743005.1 Shigella sp. FC1967
GAGACGTTGGCTTCTGAAACCGCAGACATGCCACTACATGTACAAACAGACCGAATTATTCGTGATTCAGGTTTAAAAGCGATGTATGAGCAGGAAAAAGGTGAAAAAGCGCAAGCCCGTATTGAAAACTTAGAAGAACTGGTCACGGCGACTCGCCAATTTAGCTATCAAGATGAAGACGAAGATTTAATGCCATTACAAGCGTTTCTTTCGCATGCCGCATTAGAATCAGGCGAAAGCCAGGCGGATGCGTATCAAGATGCCGTACAGTTAATGACGCTTCATTCGGCTAAAGGGCTCGAATTTTCACAAGTCTTTTATTGTGGGTGTCGAAGAAGGCATGTTCCCAAGTCAAATGTCGCTAGATGAAGGTGGACGTTT
>NZ_MIIZ01001344.1:0-380 GCF_001743005.1 Shigella sp. FC1967
AAAGCAGTCAGTGACCGCTCCATCAGCTTAAACAGTGTGCGTTGCAGAGCTGCCGCATCGTCAATGACAATGTTCTTTTGGAACAGTCCTGACACTGCGGTAGTCTCTACCCCTATGCCTATCACCTCAACATCGCTTCGTTCACAGAGGTCGATCACAGAGCGACATGCAGGGGCGCTTTGAGGCTGCCCATCAGTCACTACGATCAACATTTTCCGCTCTTCACGGGTCTTGGTGAGTTCAAAGGCTGCATACCACATAGCTTCCGCCATAGGTGTACCGCCAGTTGCTTTGAACCCAAACCGACCGGCCCGATTCTGAACCGTATCTCCATGCTTCACGACACTGAACACTGGCTGGTTCCGGTTGCCACCAAAAAA
>NZ_MIIZ01001345.1:0-379 GCF_001743005.1 Shigella sp. FC1967
GCGGGTGAAAAACCCGCACGCCGGAAGACCAAGGGTTCCTGTCCAACGTTAATCGGGGCAGGGTGAGTCGACCCCTAAGGCGAGGCTGAAAAGCGTAGTACGATGGGAAACGGGTTAATATTCCCGTACTGGTGGTAACTGCGATGGGGGAACGGAGAAGGCTAGGTTGTCCGGGCGACGGTCGTCCCGGTTCAAGCATGTAGGCAGAGTGATTAGGCAAATCCGGTCACTTAATGCTGAGGTGTGATGACGAACCACTAAGGTGGTGAAGCAATTGATGCCCTGCTTCCAGGAAAAGCCTCTAAGCTTCAGGTTATCAACAATCGTACCCCAAACCGACACAGGTGGTCAGGTAGAGAATACTCAGGCGCTTGAGAGA
>NZ_MIIZ01001346.1:0-379 GCF_001743005.1 Shigella sp. FC1967
AAAAGTTTAAATTTCTCGAATTCATCAAAGTTAGGTGCTTATCAAAAATTACAGGCCATGGCGGGCTTACCTGAGTTGGCGCCTGTTTATGCGATTGATGCGCCAAGTGGTTCCATGGATGGCTCCAGTCGTCCTACTGTGGCTTTATCAACACTGATTAAAAAACACAATTTACCCATTTCAGCACCACAGGCATTTAAAACGTTTAGCCGAACTCGGTATTGTTGAGCGCTTATCACGTCCAAGCACGAAAAACTGCTAACAAAACTAAAGAATTTTGGTCTGTTACGGCAAGAGGTTGTCAGTTTGGGAAGAATATGACCAGCCCTAATAATCCTCGTGAAACCCAACCGCACTTCTTTGAGAGTAAAACGGATGA
>NZ_MIIZ01001347.1:0-379 GCF_001743005.1 Shigella sp. FC1967
GACAGTAAGATAACGATAATAGCGGGTGAAAAACCCGCACGCCGGAAGACCAAGGGTTCCTGTCCAACGTTAATCGGGGCAGGGTGAGTCGACCCCTAAAGGCGAGGCTGAAAAGCGTAGTCGATGGGAAACGGGTTAATATTCCCGTACTGGTGGTAACTGCGATGGGGGAACGGAGAAGGCTAGGTTGTCCGGGCGACGGTCGTCCCGGTTCAAGCATGTAGGCAGAGTGATTAGGCAAATCCGGTCACTTAATGCTGAGGTGTGATGACGAACCACTAAGGTGGTGAAGCAATTGATGCCCTGCTTCCAGGAAAAGCCTCTAAGCTTCAGGTTATCAACAATCGTACCCCAAACCGACACAGGTGGTCAGGTAGAG
>NZ_MIIZ01001348.1:0-378 GCF_001743005.1 Shigella sp. FC1967
TGCAATAGAATCATATTCTTTAAGCCACCCATATCTGCGGGATTTTTTCGCCACTGCAAGCAGCGGTTTAAGATCTTTACGCGGGTTTAAATTTACGCCTGCCGTTGGTAAGCGTCTTTCTTGATGTGCAGCGCTTTGTTGTACGCAAAACGAACCGCACCGAACTGAGCGTTGAGATATTCAGCCTGTTCTGGTGTAGGGTAGATGCGTACTTTTGTTGCTCTTAACATCATCAGCGCTCATTGATATAATGTTTTTATTTTAACATGTTAGGGAAACATATCAATTGAGTAATCATAATGATTTACTGGCGGAATTCCTCAGAAAGCGGCACAGTGTCAGTAAACTGGTCGTGCATCTGATCTTTACGACAAAGTA
>NZ_MIIZ01001349.1:0-378 GCF_001743005.1 Shigella sp. FC1967
CCAAAGTCGATGGTTAAGTGGGAAACGAAGTGGGAAGGCTCAGACAGCCAGGATGTTGGCTTAGAAGCAGCCATCATTTAAAAGAAAGCGTAATAGCTCGACTGGTCGAGTCGGCCGCGCGGAAGATGTAAGGGGGCTAAACCATGCACCGAAGCTGCGGCAGCGACACTATGTGTTGTTGGGTAGGGGAGCGTTCTGTAAGCCTGCGAAGGTGTACTGTGAGGTATGCTGGAGGTATCAGAAGTGCGAATGCTGACATAAGTAACGATAATGCGGGTGAAAAACCCGCACGCCGGAAGACCAAGGGTTCCTGTCCAACGTTAATCGGGGCAGGTGAGTCGACCCCTAAGGCGAGGCTGAAAAGCGTAGTCGATGGGA
>NZ_MIIZ01001350.1:0-377 GCF_001743005.1 Shigella sp. FC1967
CTCAGGTGCGAAAGCGTGGGGAGCAAACAGGATTAGATACCCTGGTAGTCCACGCTGTAAACGATGTCGATTTAGAGGTTGTGGTCTTGAACCGTGGCTTCTGGAGCTAACGGCGTTAAATCGACGCCTGGGGAGTACGGCCGCAAGGTTAAAACTCAAATGAATTGACGGGGGCCCGCACAAGCGGTGGAGCATGTGGTTTAATTCGATGCAACGCGAAGAACCTTACCTACTCTTGACATCCAGCGAATCCTTTAGAGATAGAGGAGTGCCTTCGGGAACGCTGAGACAGGTGCTGCATGGCTGTCGTCAGCTCGTGTTGTGAAATGTTGGGTTAAGTCCCGCAACGAGCGCAACCCTTATCCTTTGTTGCCAGC
>NZ_MIIZ01001351.1:0-376 GCF_001743005.1 Shigella sp. FC1967
TTAGTTCACGACGAATTTTTGTTAATGCTTCAGGGTCATCTAAATCAACTTTAGGATCGAATCCTGTCGCCCCAACTTCAAGACCTCGTAACGCTTTTTTGTAAGGATTCTTGTTGTGTTCTACCTATTGCCATCACTTCGCCAACAGATTTCATTTGCGTGGTTAATCGGTCATTTGTCCCTGCAAATTTTTTCAAAGTTAAAACGAGGAATTTTTGTCACAACATAATCAATAGAAGGTTCGAAAGAGGCTGGTGTTCTCCCTCCCGTAATGTCGTTCATCAGCTCATCAAGGGTATAGCCTACCGCTAATTTTGCAGCGACCTTCGCAATTGGGAAGCCAGTCGCTTTAGAGGCAAGCGCGGATGAACGAGAA
>NZ_MIIZ01001352.1:0-376 GCF_001743005.1 Shigella sp. FC1967
AGAGAATACTCAGGCGCTTGAGAGAACTCGGGTGAAGGAACTAGGCAAAATGGTGCCGTAACTTCGGGAGAAGGCACGCTGGCGGTAAGTGAAGTCCCTTGCGGACGGAGCCGAAGCCAGTCGAAGATACCAGCTGGCTGCAACTGTTTATTAAAAACACAGCACTGTGCAAACACGAAAGTGGACGTATACGGTGTGACGCCTGCCCGGTGCTGGAAGGTTAAATTGATGGGGTTATCCTTAGGGAGAAGCTCTTGATCGAAGCCCCCAGTAAAACGGCGGCCGTAACTATAACGGTCCTAAGGTAGCGAAATTCCTTGTCGGGTAAGTTCCGACCTGCACGAATGGCGTAATGATGGCCAGGCTGTCTCCACCC
>NZ_MIIZ01001353.1:0-12932 GCF_001743005.1 Shigella sp. FC1967
CATTTTTTTGTTCCCTTAAAGCAAATGTTTTAAATAGTAATGAAACAAACTTAAGCTACAATTTAATAAATCTCCTGAAAAAAATTAATCTCATTATTTATTTATTTGTTTAAAAAAGAAATAGTTATCTATATTGCTAATAAAGCGCGGTACGCTCACGCCTGTTATTTAACAAAGGGTTAATTCCTTTTAAATAGGAAATCAAAAATCATGAATAAAACTTTCGCGTCTGAAATATTTATCAATGGTGAGATCCATACTCTTGATAGAGAAAATCCTCTCGCTCAAGCGATAGCAGTTTATCAAGGTAAATTTCTTTTTATTGGCTCAAATGATGAAGCGATGCAGTTTCAAAATGCAGAAACAAAAATCATTGATCTAAAAAACCACGTTATTATTCCTGGGCTTAATGACTCACATCTTCACCTGATCCGTGGTGGATTAAATTATAATCTTGAATTACGGTGGGAAGGCGTGCCCTCTCTTTCTATTGCACTTGATATGTTAAAGGCACAAGCTCAAGTGACACCCTCACCGCAATGGGTGCGTGTTGTTGGGGGCTGGAGTGAGTTTCAATTTGCTGAACGCCGTATGCCAACGCTAGATGAAATTAATGCGGTTTCTCCTGATACCCCCGTTTTTGTATTACACCTCTATGACAGTGCATTGCTAAACAAAGCAGCACTGCGTGCAATTGGTTATACCAAAGAGACACCCAATCCACCAGGGGGGGAAATTCAGCGTGATGAGCATGGTGATCCTACTGGATTACTGATAGCAAAACCCAACGCGATGTTGCTCTATTCTGCCTTAGCAAAAGGCCCTAAATTACCTCTTGAGTATCAAGTTAATTCAACTCGTCAATTTATGAGAGAATTGAATCGTCTTGGTGTTACGAGCGCGATTGATGCTGGTGGTGGTTTTCAAAATTATCCTGAAGATTATCAAGTTGTTGATGAGCTTGCCAAAAATAACCAATTAACTATTCGTATTGCTTATAATTTATTTACCC
Organism: Shigella sp. FC1967; assembly: GCF_001743005.1. Taxonomy (NCBI): domain Bacteria; kingdom Pseudomonadati; phylum Pseudomonadota; class Gammaproteobacteria; order Enterobacterales; family Enterobacteriaceae; genus Shigella; species Shigella sp. FC1967. The sequence continues at coordinate 1,013 of NZ_MIIZ01001353.1, forward strand.
AAAGACCAAAGCAAGAATTTGAAGATTTCCAACAATGGACATCCATGGTATCACCCGGTGATGGCAATGATTTTTATCGTCATAACGGTGCCGGTGAAATGTTGGTTTTTTCTGCGGCTGATTTTGAAGACTTCTTACAGCCAAGGCTGATCTTCCTGAAAATATGGAAGCAGAATTAGAAAAAGTGATCCGTCATTTAGTGGAACATCGCTGGCCATTTCGTTTACATGCCACTTATAACGAATCCATTAGCCGTATGCTAGATGTTTTTGAAAAAGTAAATAAAGATATTCCTTTCGATGGATTACATTGGTTTTTCGATCATGCTGAAACCATCAGTGAGAAAAACATTGAACGCGTTAAAGCGCTTGGTGGTGGGCTTGCCATTCAACATCGAATGGCGTTTCAAGGCGAATATTTTGCACAACGTTATGGTACAAAAGCACTGAAACAAACCCCGCCTGTTGCCAAAATGCTAAATGCACAGGTTCCTGTTGGACTAGGAACAGATGCGACTCGCGTTGCTAGCTACAATCCGTGGACAGCGCTTTATTGGTTAGTGTCAGGGCGCACTGTGGGTGGCATGCAAATGTATGATGGCGATAATCGTTTAGACAGAGATACAGCGCTTATGTTATGGACGATGGGGAGTTCATGGTTCTCCAATGAACAAGGTAAAAAAGGTCAAATTAAAGCAGGTCAACTTGCCGACTTTATCGCCCTTTCTGCTGATTATTTTCGAGTGCCAGAAAACGAGATCAAAGCGATTGAATCACTTTTAACAGTCGTGGATGGCAAAATTGTGTATGCAAATGGTGAGTTCTCATCACTGACACCGCCTTCTATTCCTGTATTACCAGATTGGTCACCGGTGATCAAAGTACCGGGTCATTATTCTTACTTGCAACAAGAGACAAAAACAGCCGTGTTAAATCAGCTACATCAATGTTGTGGTGCTTGCCATGTTCATGGGCATCAACATGATATTGCTCGCCAATCCTCTATTCCTGTTTCAGATGATAATGCATTTTGGGGCGCTTTAGGCTGTTCTTGCTTTGCATTCTAATTTTTATGATAACGAGGGTCGGTGATGATCCACCGACCCTCTTAAACAAAGAGAGATAAGACGATGGCAACGCAACACGTCTCTGCATGGTCGCCCTTACGTAATCGTATTTTTTTCGTATTATGGATGGCAACGCTATTTTCTAATATTGGTACTTGGATGAATGATGTGGGAGCGGGTTGGTTGATGACGAACTTAAGCCCTGATCCCGTTATGATTGCTGCTATTCAAGCCATGACGACATTACCTGTTTTCTTATTGGCACTTCCAGCTGGAGCCATTGCTGATATTTTTGATAAGCGAAAACTGCTTATTTTCGTCAATATGTTAATGCTCTGTGCGGCATCATTATTGGCAATTTTGGTGTATTTCGATGTTATCAGCATTGGCTGGTTATTATTAATTACCTTTGTTTTAGGTTCTGGTGCTGCGTTTTTAGGTCCTGCATGGCAAGCGATTGTGCCGAGTATTGTCGAGCCTCACGAATTAAAATCAGGTATTGCCTTAAACAGTATGGGAATTAATATCAGCCGTGCAATAGGTCCCGCACTTGCAGGTATTTTAATTTCACAAGTGGGTCTTTATTTACCCTTTTTACTGAATGCCTTGAGTTTTATCGCCATTATTCTGGCTGTCTGGTGGTGGGAAGGTGAGAAGAAAGAAGAGGAAAAACTTCCTGCTGAATCTGTTGTTGCAGCCATGATCTCCGGCTTACGCTATGCGCGTTATAGTCCTGCATTGATAAAAACAATTATTCGAGCCGCTAGTTTTTTTTATTTTTGCGAGTGCTTATTGGGCGATGTTACCGTTAGTCGCTCGAGTTTCATTACACGGTGATGCGACATTATACGGTCTACTTACCACCAGCATTGGTATTGGTGCTGTGATTGGTGCATTTAGCTTATCAACATTACGTGAAAAATTAAGTACCAGTACATTGATTGCTGTTGGCACCGTGGGTACAGCATTGGTGTTATTTATTTTCGCCAGTGCGACTTCAAAATATCTCGCCATTTTCGCGAGTATGCTCGCTGGCTTTAGTTGGATAATCACCCTTTCCACATTAATGGTCTCCGCTCAAACCGCTTTGCCTAATTGGGTTCGTGCGAGAGGTCTTGCACTCTATTTAACGGTGTTTTCTGGTTCAATGGCATTAGGTTCTCTTATTTGGGGACAAATTGCTTCACATACTTCAGTGACGATAGCTTTGCTATGTGCAACAGTGGGGATTATTTTAGTTTGGTTATGTGTTTTGCGCGTCAAATTAGAACACGACAACATTAACTTACAGCATTCAGAACACTTTATTCTGGATGATGGGCTTATTGATATTACAACAGATAAAGGTCCTGTGTTAATTACCGTCAATTATCAAATTGAAGCAATCTACCGCGAGCAATTTCTCAGTTTAATGCATCGATTAAAAACGGTTCGTTTAAGAGATGGCGGTTATTCATGGGGATTGTTTGTTTCATCTGATGCGCTGATGGAAAATAACACTCAAACTTATATGGAAACGTTTATGGTGGCTTCTTGGGCTGAGCATCTTCGTCAACATGATCGCGCGACAATGGATGATAAACAGCTGCAACAACAATTAGATAAAATAATTAGTGCCAAAAAAGTGACACACTCTTTTTCTGCTTTTTCACTAAAAAAATAACGACATTAACTACTCATACACCTTATTTATCTTTATTTGGGTCTATAAGGTGTGTGGGGGTTTTATGTTTTTTATCCTTTCATTGCCTCTCCCCCTACTTTCTTGTACTCTGCATCGCTTCTTACCGCTGAAATAACTAAAACGTATTTGAGAAAATCATGACAGGACATCATTCTAAAGATCCACTACACGGCATCACGCTTGAAATGCAAGTAAATGCATTAGTAGCAAAATATGGTTGGGCTAAATTAGGACAACTCATCAAAATTAACTGCTTTAGAAATGATCCTAGTGTGAAATCGAGTTTAAAGTTTTTGCGTAGAACGCCGTGGGCACGCGCGGAAGTAGAAGCGCTTTATCTTGATTCTCTTGAAGCCGATATTGATGATGAGATTGAAATTATCGACCATCCTGATTGTGATCCGTGGGCAAATAGTCGCAATAAACGATAATTTTGTTGATGTTCCTGGTCGCGCATTAAGCCAAGTTTCGCAATTCCTCTCTTTATCTATTAAGATAAACCGATAAATAATGTTCAATTAATCAATAGAATAATATGAGTGCTAAATATGCCAATCAAACCTTATATTGATGAACAACGGCTTATTGAATGTGCGGAGCTTGGACGCGCATTGAGTAGTCATCATCGGATTAATATGATCCAATATCTTTCTCAACAAGAGTTCTCTGTTGAAAATTTATCACAATTACTCGAGCTTAGTGTTGCGAACACCTCTCAACATTTACAGCAATTAAAGCGTGCAGGCTTAGTTGAAAGCCGCCGCGAAGGAAAAATGATTTTTTATCGCCTTGCCTCAGGTCCCGTTCTAAATATTTTATCAGCTTTAAAATTACAAGCTGATTATGCAAGGCGGGAATTTAGCCAGTTAATTAATCAACAAGACATACCTGACGATAAATTAGCACCAATTGAATATGACGAGCTTATTGATGGTATAAAAAACAAACGCATTATGCTGATAGATGTGAGATCACAGGATGAATATGAAAAAGATCATCTTCCTGGTGCGATGAGTATTCCCATTGAAGAATTAGAATATCACTTAGCGCAATTCCCGAAAGATAAAGAAATTGTTGCTTATTGCCGTGGTGCTTACTGTTTTTTATCTAAAAATGCCGTAATAACCCTTAACTTAAAAGGGTTTCAAGCACGTTATTTTAAAGAAGGTATCACAAGTAAATTAAGCAAAGATTAAATTATTCACGCCATAAAATGACTAGCTATCAATATGTTGGTCATTTTATTCCTTTCCTATTTTTTTTAAAACTGCCTACCGTAAGTTATTTAATCTTTTAAATTCAAATTTATTAACTCATTTTAGTTAATAAAGTTCTGGCGCATTATTGAATCACTCAAACATTCAATCATTTTATTGAATGTTTGAGTGAAAACAGTTTAGGATCCTATTTCTAGAGTGAAATAAACGCTAATGAATAAATGAATAGAGGTTTTTGATGAGCTCATTAATTGAACTAAATGCTGAGAATTTTGATACCACAATTAATAAAGAAGGCCTTTGTGTTGTGCGTTTTTGGGCACCTTGGTGTGCACCTTGTCGCATGGTAGCGCCCATCTTTAACCAACTTTCTATTGATATGAAAGAGAGTGCCACTTTTGCTGAAGTCAATATTGATGATAATCCATCAATTGCGAGTCGATATGCTATACGTAGCATTCCAACTACTGTGGTTTATAAAGAGGGTATGCCTATTGATTCTTTAGTGGGCGCCGCTTCTTTACCAAATTTTAAAGATTTAGTACTTAAACATTTATAAGCCTTTATTTGAATTTTATAACAAGGAGAAAGACATGATGTCTACAATAATACTCGCCGTTATTTTAGGGGTAGGCGCAACGGTTATTATGGATTTATGGGCCGTGTTTTTAGCCTTGTTAAAAATTCCAACATTGAACTTGTCGATGATAGGTCGGTGGATTGGTCACATGTTTAAAGGCCAGTATTTCCATCATCCTATTAGCCAAAGTGCACCAATAAAAAATGAAACCGCATTAGGTTGGTGCGCTCATTATGGCATTGGTATTGTTTTTGCCTTTATTTTCTTAATTGCGATGGGGGAACAATGGTTAACTCATCCCACGTTTTGGTCCGCTTATTTATGGGGTGTCATTACTATTATTGCGCCCTATTTTATGATGCAACCTGCTCTAGGTGCTGGCGTTATGGCTAGCAAAACACCGTTCCCTAATAAAGCGAGATTGTTGAGTTTTTTATCACATAGTGCTTATGGTGTCGGGCTTTATTTTACAGGTGTTGTTGTGAGTTGGTTTTTCTAATTATTCATTCCTAAACTCCTTCGGCGTCATACCAAACTCTTTTTTAAAGATAGAGTAAAAATATTGCAAAGATGGATAGCCACACATCACAGATATTTCTTGGATTGCGAGCGTTGTTGTGGCTAATAAATTTTGAGCGCGTTTGAGTTTCTCTTCATAAATAACAGTGTGAATAGTCTTGCCAATTTCCTTTTTAAAGCGCTGTTCTAAATTAGAACGCGACATATTAACCGCATCTAAAACTTGCTCTGTTTTTATTCCTTTACAGGCATTGTAATAAATATAATGCATGGCTTGAATAACGGTAGGATCGTTAAAAGAATGAAAATCGGTTGAACGACGCTCAACAATTTTAACAGGAGGAACTAATATTCTTTGCTGTTTTTCTATTACATGCCCTTCTAGTGTTTGATGTAACAACTTCGCGGCTAAATACCCCATTTGTCGTGAGCCTTGTACCACAGAAGACAAGGCAATACGTGATAAATAACGGGTCATATCTTCGTCATCAATACCAATAATACTGATCTCTTCAGGCACATTTATATTTAAATTATCGCAGACTTGCAGTAAATGACGCGCTCGTGCATCAGTAACCGCAATAATTCCCGTTTGTGGGGGTAAAGTTTGGATCCAATCGGATAACCGGTTTTGTGCGTGTTGCCAATTTTCTTGGGTAATATCCATGCCGTTATAAACAATACCTGGATATTTTTCACTGGTGACTAATTGACGAAAGGCATACTCTCGTTCATTAGACCAATGAGGGTGGTTTTTAGCTGGTAAGCCATAAAAAGCAAAGTGTTTCAGCCCTTTTTGTTTTAAATGCAAAAAGGCTTGTTGAACTAATTCATAATTATCGGTGGCGATATAAGGTACAGGGGGATAATTTTCTTCTTGATGATAAGAGCCACCGACACCGATAACCGCTAATGGTGATTGGCTTAAATGTTGAGCAATAATTGGATCATCAAAATCAGCAATAATACCATCACAAACCCAATGGTTTATATTATCAAGTCGAGTACGGAAATCTTCTTCAATAAATACATCCCAATGGCACTGTGATGCCTGAAGATATTCTCCAACACCTTCAACCACTTGTCGGTCATACACTTTATTCGCATTGAATAGCAGAACAATACGAAAGTACTTATCTTTTTTTCATTTTACTCTACCTGATTATTCAGCTACGCATTAAACCATAGCTTTAATTTTGCTAGAACTCGCTTTCATCGCTATGTGATTACTATCACACAAGCCAAATTTCGTAATAGCAAAGTAAAAAATAGGAATAACCAATGTTAATAACAACGAGTATTTTGTTTTTAAACACGGTTGCCGAGGCGATTTTTCATGTATCAGAATAACTTTAATAACTTAATTTCTAGGCAAAATACCTATAGCGCAAAATGGTCTAATACTAATGTCAATCTGATCCCACTCTCTGTTGCCGATATGGAGATAGCTGCACCTGATTTTATTATTAACAAACTAGCTGAATTTAATCTTAAAGGTATTTATGGCTATACAGACCTTAGCCATGATTGGAATGACGTTGCTGCTAATTGGTTTAAAATGCAATACCAATGGAATGTCTCGCCTGAAACAATTGTATTTTGTCCCCGTGTTATACAAGCTGTTTCACTTTATATTCAGAATTTTACGCAAGTGGGCGATAAAATAACAACGCTATCTCCTGCTTATCATCCTATTAGTCATTCCGTTTGTGTAAATAACCGTGAACTATTAGAAAGCCCACTGATTTATTGTGACGGCTCTTATGAAATTGATTTTGATGACTTAGAAAGTAAGTTTAAACAATCTGTCTGTTTTATTTTGCTATCGCCACACAACCCGACAGGAACGGTATGGCAAAAAGAAGATTTATTAAAAATTGCACAACTTGCACAAAAATATCAGGTTTTTATTATTTCGGATGATGTACATGCGGATTTTATCTTTGATGACGCTATCTATTTCCCTATTTCATCCTTAAATACTTACGTAGAACAACACTCCTTTATTTGCACCTCTCCTGCAAAAACCTTCAATTTAGCAGGACTAGAAATAGCCAATATTATTATTGCCAATCCTGAATATCGTGAAAAATTCAAGCAATGCTTAATTGCTGCGGGTATTCATAATCCGGGATATTTCTCTGTGCCCGCTTTTTTTACAAGCCTACACCTTGCAAGGTCAACAATGGGTGGGTGAATTAAAAACGTACCTTGCTGATAACCGACGTTGGGTAAAAGAACAATGTGATCGTTACTTTCCTGATTGGGTTGTCACTCAAAGCCATGGCACCTATATGCTGTGGATCAACTACCAAAAAATGCAGTTATCTGAAGAACAACTAAAACATTGGTTTGTTTCATTAGCTGAAGTGGAAATGAGTTGGGGGCGTGGTTTTGGTGCGGTTGGGGATGGTTTTTTCCGCATTAATATCGCGACACCTCGTTCAATATTAGAAACCGTTTTCACTCGGCTTATTCGTACCTTACCTCACGCCAGTTTGGAATAAATTACAATGAAAACGCAAACGATAAACAGCCCAAGAACGCCAACGCTTCTTGAATCGCTCTTTCCTATTCTCACTATGGTGGTGCTATTAGGAGGAGGTTATGCCGCTTTTGATTTACCACCAGAACCTTTAATGGTGCTGTCTACGGTTGTCGCTGCACTATTAGTAAAACGATTAGGATATCGTTATGACGAGATCTTAACGGCAATTTCACAAAAAATTGCTAAAACCATGCCTGCATTACTGATTTTAATCAGTGTGGGTTTATTAATAGGTACATGGATGATTGGTGGCACCATTCCACTGATGATCTATTACGGCTTAAAAATGATCAGCCCAGAAATGCTTTATGTGACAGCATTATTGGTTACATCATTAGTGTCAGTCTGTACGGGAACGTCATGGGGATCAGCAGGAACCATCGGTGTTGCCTTTATGGGCGTTGCTGTCGGTATGGATGCCAATCTTGCGGCAACAGCTGGTGCCGTAGTTGCAGGTGCCTATTTTGGTGACAAGCTTTCACCATTATCAGGTGATACCAACCTTGCTGCAATGGCGGCAAGGATCGACCTTTATCAACATATTTGGCACTTACTTTACACCACATTGCCTTCGCTGATTTTAACCGCGATTGTGATGACTGTTTATGGCTTGAATGGTGATTTAGCGGGTCAAGGTGTACCAGAAAAAGTAACATTAATTACCAATGGTCTTGAGAATGTTTATAACTTCAATCTAATTCTTCTCATTCCTGTATTAGTGATCCTCTATGGCTCAGTAACGAAAAAGCCCACTATCCCAGTAATGTTAGCCTCCGCCGCCATTGCGATGTTTAACGCTTACCTTATTCAAGGGTTTGGGTTACATGACATCGTAAAAAGTGCAGTTGATGGCTTCAATGTCTCAATGTTCCAAGGGAAAGATGTACCTGAGTTATTAGGTAATTTATTAAATCGTGGTGGCATGAACTCAATGATGAGCACCCTGCTTATCTGTTTCTGCGCCCTCTCTTTTGCCGGCACTTTATCGTTAAGTGGTGCATTAGAAGTGATTGTCCATGCATTATTAAAAATGGTGCATTCAACTGGCTCGATGATCTTAGCCACAATTGCTTGTGGATTAACCATGATTGGCGTGACTTGTAATGGACAAATCTCAATCCTTATTCCTATCGAAATGTTACGCGGTGCCTATATCGAACGAGGTTTACACCCTAAAAATCTCGCTCGTACCGTAGAAGATTCCGCCACTATCTTTGAACCTATTTTACCGTGGACAGCCGCAGGCGCTTATATGGCAGGTACGTTAGGTGTTGCAACCTTAAGTTACTTACCATGGGCGGTATTGTGCTGGAGTGGCATCTTCTTTGCCATGCTGTGGGGTTTCACGGGCTTTGGCATTGCCAAATTAACACCAGAAGAGCAGGAAGAGATGACTGCTGAGCTTGGATCACATTCAGAATTACAACTTGATACTAAATAAGGACGGTTCCATGTCTTACTTTGATAAAATTGAACAAATTCAATATGAAGGCACAACAAGCGATAATCCATTAGCGTTTCGTTACTATAATCCTGATGAGATTATTTTAGGTAAACGAATGGAAGATCACCTAAGATTTGCCGCTTGTTATTGGCATAACTTCTGCTGGAATGGTTCTGATATGTTCGGTATCGGTACTTTTGATAGACCTTGGCAAACATCGGGTGAAGCTTTAAAGCAAGCGAAGCATAAAGCGGATGTTGCCTTTGAATTCTTCCATAAACTCAATGTGCCTTTCTATTGTTTTCATGATGTTGATGTGATTTCTGAAGGGAATAATATCAATGAATATGTTTCTAATATGGCGGCGATCACCGACGTATTAGCAAAAAAACAAGAAGAGACTCACGTTAAGCTATTATGGGGAACGGCAAACTGCTTCACTAACCCTCGTTATGGCGCAGGTGCGGCAACGAATCCTGATCCTGACGTTTTTGCATGGGCAGCGACACAGGTTTGTGAAGCGATGAAAGCGACAAAAACGCTAGGTGGCGAAAACTATGTATTATGGGGCGGACGCGAAGGCTACGAAACCTTGTTAAATACAGATTTACGCCAAGAAAGAGAGCAAATTGGCCGTTTTATGCAGATGGTGGTTGAACACAAACACAAAATGGGTTTCCAGGGCACATTACTGATTGAACCAAAACCACAAGAGCCGACAAAACATCAGTATGATTATGATACTGCAACGGTTTATGGCTTCTTAAAACAATTTGGTCTTGAAAAAGAAGTTAAAGTCAATATTGAAGCCAACCACGCAACATTAGCAGGACATAGTTTCCATCATGAAATAGCGACGGCTATTGCGTTAGGGATTTTAGGCTCTGTTGATGCTAATCGTGGCGACCCGCAATTAGGCTGGGATACTGACCAATTCCCAAATAGCATAGAAGAAAATGCACTCGTGATGTATGAAATTCTGAAATCAGGTGGATTTACAACAGGGGGTTTAAACTTTGATGCGAAAGTTCGTCGTCAAAGTAATGACAAATATGACCTTTTCCATGGACATATTTCAGGAATGGACACCATGGCAATGGCATTACGCATTGCAGCAAGAATGATCCAAGATGGCGGGCTTGATAAATTTACGGCACAGCGTTATTCAGGCTGGAGTGCAGAATTTGGTCAAAATATCTTACAAGGTAAATTAAGCCTTGAAGAAGTCGCAAAATATGCGCAAAGCAATACTTTATCACCACAGTTACAAAGTGGACGCCAAGAAATGCTCGAAAGCTTAGTGAATCGCTATATTTTTGGTTAATTGCATAAACAGAATAAACACAGCGCATTTTCCGCTGTGTTTATTCATTAGAGACAGATCATGAGGTAACTTCATGTATTTAGGGATAGATTTAGGTACTTCAAGCGTTAAAGCGATCATCATGAATGATCAAGGTGACGTTGTTGCCAGTCATTCCGTTTCTTTAGCAATATCACGCCCTCACCCTCAATGGTCAGAACAAGATCCCCTGCAATGGTGGCAAGCAACAGAAGACGCGATCCTTCAGCTTGGACATCATTATCCTATGGATCAGATCAAGGCGATTGGGTTAAGCGGACAGATGCATGGTGCCGTTTTACTTGATGCCCAACAAACGGTGCTACGCCCTGCGATCTTATGGAACGATGGTCGTAGTTTTAAACAGTGCCAAATGCTTGAGACACAATATCCTCAGTTTAGAAAAATCACGGGTAACTTAGTGATGCCGGGCTTTACTGCGCCAAAATTACAATGGGTTGCTGAACATGAGCCTGAAATCTTTCAACGTATTGCACATGTTTTATTACCTAAAGATTTTTTACGTTGGAAGATGAGCGGCAATTTCGCTAGTGATATGTCAGATTCAGCCGGTACGCTTTGGTTAGATATGCAAAAGCGAGATTGGAGTGATGTGCTTTTAAATGCGACAGGTTTAACGCGTCGTCAAATGCCTACATTGTTTGAAGGTAATCAAATAACGGGCTATCTATTAGCTGATATCGCTAAAAAATGGCAAATGAAACAAGTCCCTATTATTGCTGGTGGTGGCGATAATGCGGCAGGTGCAATAGGAGTTGGTGTCTATCAACCTGGTCAAGCGATGCTCTCTTTAGGCACTTCTGGGGTTTACTTTGTTGTTAGTGAGAAATTCCTCCAAAATAGTGATAATGCAGTACACAGTTTTTGTCATGCATTACCGAATACATGGCATTTAATGTCTGTGATGTTAAGTGCTGCCTCATGTCTTGATTGGGTATGCCAATTAACGGGAATTGACAGTGTGAGTACGATGTTTGAAGAGGTTGAACACGCGACTTTTGCCGATAGTCCCCTCCTGTTTTTGCCTTATCTTTCTGGTGAACGGACACCTTATAACAACCCGAATGCGAAAGGTGTCTTTTGGGGATTAACCCACGAGCATCAACGAGCTGACTTATGCCAAGCTGTTCTTGAAGGTGTGAGTTTTGCGTTACGACAAGGAATTGAAGTTGCGGAAAACGCAGGTCAATTCGCTGATAATATTACCTTAATTGGCGGTGGTGCCAGAAGTGACTATTGGCGACAACTTCTCGCCGATATTACAGGAAAAACCCTCGATTATCGTCAAGGGGGGAATGTTGGGCCTGCACTTGGTGCAGCAAGGCTTGCACAATTAGCAGTAAGCCCCGTTCATTTATCACGTGTTATTCTTTCTCAACCTAAGCTTGAAAAACGCCATATACCCAATTTAGAAAAACATAAAACATACGAAAAAAAAATATCATGCCTTTAAAAAGTTATATTCATTGATTGATACGATGGAAATATAACTATATTGC
>NZ_MIIZ01001354.1:0-375 GCF_001743005.1 Shigella sp. FC1967
GATCCGGTGGTTCTGAATGGAAGGGCCATCGCTCAACGGATAAAAGGTACTCCGGGGATAACAGGCTGATACCGCCCAAGAGTTCATATCGACGGCGGTGTTTGGCACCTCGATGTCGGCTCATCACATCCTGGGGCTGAAGTAGGTCCCAAGGGTATGGCTGTTCGCCATTTAAAAGTGGTACGCGAGCTGGGTTTAGAAACGTCGTGAGACAGTTCGGTCCCTATCTGCCGTGGGCGTTGGAAGATTGAGAGGGGTTGCTCCTAGTACGAGAGGACCGGAGTGAACGCACCACTGGTGTTCGGGTTGTCATGCCAATGGCATTGCCCGGTAGCTAAGTGCGGAAGAGATAACCGCTGAAAGCATCTAAGCGGG
>NZ_MIIZ01001355.1:0-374 GCF_001743005.1 Shigella sp. FC1967
AAAAATAGAAGAATATCCCACACTATCGCTTGGTCTTATATCCAGTGTATATTGTGATGTTGTTAATCGATTAAGTTGCTCAAGCCCATGTTCTAAATCGCGTAGATTAAGTATTTTTTCTTTGTACAATGGAAAGATAATATTAATTAATCGAGAAGAAGTATTATTAATAAAAATATCTTTTATTTTTCCCTCTATCACTTTAACTGTAAGCTTATTCTTAGATCAACGGTTAATTGATTTTTAAATGCAAGTTTTTTATTATTCTGAACAATAAAAATAGAAGAATATCCCACACTATCGCTTGGTCTTATATCCAGTGTATATTGTGATGTTGTTAATCGATTAAGTTGCTCAAGCCCATGTTCTAAATC
>NZ_MIIZ01001356.1:0-374 GCF_001743005.1 Shigella sp. FC1967
TTAGTTCACGACGAATTTTTGTTAATGCTTCAGGGTCATCTAAATCAACTTTAGGATCGAATCCTGTCGCCCCAACTTCAAGACCTCGTAACGCTTTTTGTAAGGATTCTTGTTGTGTTCTACCTATTGCCATCACTTCGCCAACAGATTTCATTTGCGTGGTTAATCGGTCATTTGTCCCTGCAAATTTTTCAAAGTTAAAACGAGGAATTTTTGTCACAACATAATCAATAGAAGGTTCGAAAGAGGCTGGTGTTCTCCCCTCCCGTAATGTCTTCATCAGCTCATCAAGGGTATAGCCTACCGCTAATTTTGCAGCGACCTTCGCAATTGGGAAGCCAGTCGCTTTAGAGGCAAGCGCGGATGAACGAGAA
>NZ_MIIZ01001357.1:0-374 GCF_001743005.1 Shigella sp. FC1967
TACCCGTTCGTGTACACCTGCAAGCTGTATTCGGGCTTTACGGCGATTAGCACTCCCTTTTGGCTTGCGAGATAAGGCTTTTTGTTTTCGACGTAGGTGACGGCTGGCATTGATAAGGTGGCGCGGATTAGCAATCTTATTGCCGTCTGATTTGATGGCGTAATCGACTCAGCCCCACATCAAGCCCCGTGATATTTGATATCAATGTTGGCTTTGCCGGTGCTTCTCCCCCGTCATCACAGAGTAGTGACGCATAGTATTTTCCGGTTGCGCTGCGGCTCAGTGTGATACTTTTCAGCGCCCCCGTAATTTCACGATGTAAACGCGCTTCAATCGGTGCGATTTTCGGGATTTTTATCGCGCCATCAATGACT
>NZ_MIIZ01001358.1:0-373 GCF_001743005.1 Shigella sp. FC1967
CCCGTTCGTGTACACCTGCAAGCTGTATTCGGGCTTTACGGCGATTAGCACTCCCTTTTTGCTTGCGAGATAAGGCTTTTTGTTTTCGACGTAGGTTACGGCTGGCATTGATAAGGTGGCGCGGATTAGCAATCTTATTGCCGTCTGATTTGATGGCGTAATGACTTAGCCCCACATCAAGCCCCGTGATATTTGATATCAATGTTGGCTTTGCCGGTGCTTCTACCCCGTCATCACAGAGTAGTGACGCATAGTATTTTCGGTTGCGCTGCGACTCAGTGTGATACTTTTCAGCGCCCCCGTAATTTCACGATGTAAACGCGCTTCAATCGGTGCGATTTTCGGGATTTTTATCGCGCCATCAATGACTTTG
>NZ_MIIZ01001359.1:0-373 GCF_001743005.1 Shigella sp. FC1967
AAAAATTGAAAACAAATCAATATATCACCGAGGTATATTGATGAGTCTCTCAAAAATCTCAGACCTTGAATTTGTGATACTCCAAGGCGAGTGTCATGAGCGAACAACAGCAATTCTAGGCGGACAGCGCGCAGTAAGCGCAGCATACTTAAGTATGTGAGCATTACGAGCACTGCCCAACAACGAATTGATGCTTGTGTAGCCATGACCTTTAAAGTCGTCTTCGAGAGAAACATCTTCGGGTTGTGAGGTTAAGCGAATAAGCGTACACGGTGGATGCCTAGGCAATCAGAGGCGATGAAGGACGTGCTAATCTGCGATAAGCGTCGGTAAGGTGATATGAACCGTTATACCCGACGATTTCCGAATGGGG
>NZ_MIIZ01001360.1:0-373 GCF_001743005.1 Shigella sp. FC1967
AAAAGTAAAATAGAGAACTCCAGACGCAAAAAAGCCAACCCATTGGGTTGGCTTTCTCGTCTTATTTAATGCCTGGCAGTTCCCTACTCTCACATGGGGGAGACCCCACACTACCATCGGCGCTACAACGTTTCACTTCTGAGTTCGGCATGGGATCAGGTGGGACCGTTGCGCTATGGCCGCCAAGCAAATTCTGTTTTATTACCCGTGCCTCACCTTTTAACGGCTCGTCACCAGTAATTATCAATCTTAAACAAGCTTACTTCATCGTTTTGTCTCTCTGACAAACACCTTCGGTGTTGTCAGGTTAAGCCTCACGGTTCATTAGTACTGGTTAGCTCAACGTATCGCTACGCTTACACACCCAGCCTAT
>NZ_MIIZ01001361.1:0-372 GCF_001743005.1 Shigella sp. FC1967
CCCCATTCGGAAATCGTCGGGTATAACGGTTCATATCACCTTACCGACGCTTATCGCAGATTAGCACGTCCTTCATCGCCTCTGATTGCCTAGGCATCCACCGTGTACGCTTATTCGCTTAACCTCACAACCCGAAGATGTTTCTCTCGAAGACGACTTTAAAGGTCATGGCTACACAAGCATCAATTCGTTGTTGGGCAGTGCTCGTAATGCTCACATACTTAAGTATGCTGCGCTTACTGCGCGCTGTCCGCCTAGAATTGCTGTTGTTCGCTCATGACACTCGCCTTGGAGTATCACAAATTCAAGGTCTGAGATTTTGAGAGACTCATCAATATACCTCGGTGATATATTGATTTGTTTTCAATTTTT
>NZ_MIIZ01001362.1:0-372 GCF_001743005.1 Shigella sp. FC1967
TTTCGTTTTCCGGTACGTTTTACTACCACAATTTGCCTGTTTATCCTTTCGGAGACCGGGCTAAGTCCGAGTCAATCAAGTGGTGCATTTGGGTTAATGTCGTTGGCTGGTATTTAATGAGAACGTGACAAGCGCCTCTCACGTTGCTAAGATTGGATTGCGACGTCTAATCTGAGCAAGAATGCACAAGATTTAGAGTACCAGAGCCCTGTGATGCTGTCACGGGGGCTTTGTTACATCTGGAGCTTGGTAAACCTCATAAATTCAATTCGCAACGCTCGCCGCAAGGCGTGAACTTGTTTCACGTCGAGGAAGCGGAATTTCTCGAAAGCCTTATACTGTCTCCGTTCACACATGATCGGAGGGGTGTCT
>NZ_MIIZ01001363.1:0-371 GCF_001743005.1 Shigella sp. FC1967
TTGTGCCCCTCGGAAAGCAAGATTTTGCTCTCTGACGAGGGTGAATAGTGAGGTAGCTGGCCTCCCCAAACAAACAGCATTCTACATAACCCTTGGGGGATCACTGCCCCTCGGGCTGGTGGTTCCCTAACAAACATGGAGCCACAACTATGACTACTCTTGCCAGCTTTGCGAATCCGATTTCTGTTATTCAACGCTCACCAACCAGTGGGGTGTTTGGCACAAATCAGTACGTAGGAGACAAAGAGGGATTTGTACAAAAGGTGCTCGGAAAAGTGGTACTGCAATCCAGGGAATACTATTCCCGTTGAGAGCATGTCCCACCTTGAGCAGGCGGAGAAACTGTATGACTTCTATGTCAAGTATCTCCA
>NZ_MIIZ01001364.1:0-12851 GCF_001743005.1 Shigella sp. FC1967
ATTAGATAATCAACAAAGTGACTAATAAGAGCTTATTACTTATTGATTATTATTGATAATGATAAACAAATTATTTGTTGAATTATGGGCTAACAATTTATTTCCAATACACTAAAATAAGTAACATTATTTTAATGAATTAGAAACTATTGGGTTTTTATTATGCAATGGCGAAATAATACGTCTCGCTATGGGCACTTGTCACTCCTTTTACACTGGGGGACGGCGCTTACTGTCTATGGTATGTTTGCTTTAGGGCTCTGGATGGTGACGCTAGGGTACTATGATAGTTGGTATCATTCTGCACCTGAAATACATAAGAGTATTGGTATTCTGTTATTTATTGTTTTGATAGTACGTGTGATATGGCGTTGGATTTCTCCACCACCTAAAGCGTTATCAAGTTACAGTAAATTGACACGTATTAGTGCTCATATTGCACATATGCTTTTATATTTAATCTTATTTTCAATTCTGATTAGTGGTTATTTAATTTCGACCGCTGATGGGCAAGCTATATCTGTATTTGATTGGTTTTCAGTGCCCGCGATTTTTACAGGGGAAGCCAAACAAGCGGATTTAGCGGGTGATATTCATCTTTATTTAGCTTGGGCAGTAGTTCTTTTATCGCTATTACATGCTGCTGGTGGTTTAAAACATCATTTTATTGATAAAGATGTTACGTTAAAACGCATGCTAGGAATGCGGACTAAATAATTAAACTTATTAAACGAAATTATGGAGATAACAATGTTTAAGAAAGCTTTATTAGGTTTAACAGCAGGTGCGTTATTATTTAATGCAAGCACTGCTTTAGCAGCAGATTATGCCATTGATAAACAAGGCCAACACGCATTTATACAGTTTCGTATTCAACATTTAGGTTATAGTTGGTTATACGGTACTTTTAAAGATTTCGATGGTACATTTAGTTACGATAAAGAAGATCCATCAAAAGACAAAGTTGATGTCGTGATTAAAACAGGAAGCTTAGACACTAACCACGCAGAACGTGATAAGCACTTACGTAGCGCTGATTTCTTTAATGCAAGCAAATATCCTGAAGCTCGATTCGTCTCAACTCAAGTTACTCGTGATGGCGAAAATTATGTAGTGACAGGTGATTTAACATTAAATGGTGTGACTAAACCTGTTTCATTAAATGCAAAATTAATTGGTGAAGGTACTGATCCTTGGAAAGGTTACCGTGCTGGTTTTGAAGCAACAGGTAAAGTGAATCTGAAAGAGTTTAATTTTAAATCGGACTTAGGACCAAAATCACAAGAAGCAGAGTTAATTATCTCTGTCGAAGGTGTAAAAAAAGCGTAATTAAATGCTTTTTGTAAGTTAATAAAGCCAAACCGATACTTTAATGTATCGGTTTTTTTATGCGCAATTATGATGAATGACTCTATACTTAAGTCATAATTTCTATTTTTAATAGGGCTAATATTTATTTTGAGGTTTTATCGATTTTAAGTCAGCGCAAAGAACGGTCATAATAAAGAAACCATCCATTTATTTAACGAGAAAGAGTGAATAATGAAAAAAATTACGTCATACTTTTTTAGGGACTCTATTTATATCTGGTCTTTTTACTGCTGGCATCACCGATGTTGATGCATGCACTCGAGTTGTTTATTTAGGTGACAATAACCAAATTATTACTGCTCGCTCAATGGACTGGAAATATGACATAGGAACAAGTTTATGGATATTTCCACAAGGGATGCAACGTTCAGGAGAAGCGGGGTGATAACTCAATAAAATGGACATCTAAATATGGAAGTGTGATTGCATCTGGTTATGATATTTCTACAACAGATGGTATGAATGAAAAAGGTTTAGTGGCTAATTTATTGTGGTTGGCAGAATCTGATTATCCCGCATATACCAAAGAAAAACCCGCTATTTCAATTTCTGCATGGGCTCAGTATGTGTTAGATAATTTTGCTTCAGTTGAAGAAGCTGTGAATGCATTAGACAGTGAGCCTTTTATTGTATTAACGGATAAAGTTCCCGGACAAGATAGAATGGCAACACTACATCTTTCGCTTTCGGATGCAACGGGAGATAGCGCCATTATTGAATATATAAATGGCAAGCAAGTGATTCATCACAGCAAAGAGTATCAAGTGATGACGAATTCTCCTATTTTTTCAGAACAATTAGCATTGAATAGTTATTGGCAGCAAATCGGTGGAACAGTCATGTTACCTGGGACTAATCGTGCTTCAGATCGTTTTGCCAGAGCTTCTTTTTATGTGAATGCCATTCCTAAAACTCAATCGAGTAAAAAATCGCTCGCTAGCGTATTCGGTGTGATCAGAAATGTATCTGTACCTTATGGGTTGAGTACGGCTGAATCACCTGAAATTTCATCCACACGGTGGAGAACGGTGGCTGATCATAAAAACCAATTATATTTTTTCGAGTCAGCATTATCGCCGAATACTTTTTGGGTTAATTTAAAGGAAATTGATTTTTCAAAAGAGAGTGGGAAAGTAATGACATTACCATTGGGTGAAGAGCAGTCGATAATCTATTCGGCTAATGCGACAAGTCATTTTAAACCCGCAGAGCCTTTTAAATTTCAAGGATTAGATCATATTCCTTTAAATAACTGAGTATTCACATATATCTAATATGAAATTATCCGCTCTATTAAATGTAATAGAGACATCTAAAGTGACAAGAAAAACGATGTCTTTATTACTTATCTTAAATGGTATTTTTATCATTTACTCTATTTTACTGTCTCGCGGTATTTATCTGGATTGGAAAATCCATGGATTTAGCATGGCTTAAATCTTTAGGTGTATTAAAACTTCTCGATATACCAAAGGTCATGCTAGGTTGTGCATTAATTTTTCTTTCAATATTTATGTATCTTGGCGCCAGAATTGCGTGGTGTGTCTCTTTGATTTTATTAGTCACCCTTGTTTTTCTTGATGTGGCTGTTTATCGGCAAATGGACTTTCAATCCTATTTTTCTTTTATTTTAGTGATTGGATTGTTAATGAGTTGGCGTGCATTTCCACATCATAGTTTAACTAGCGCTAGTTTTGTGGCTTTTATATGTATTCTGTCTTTGCTGTTATTCTCAATGCTAGGAAGTCTTTATATTGGTGATGAATTTAAGCCACATATTACAACGTTGATGGATGCATTCTATTTTTCTATTGTCTGCATGACGACACTAGGATTTGGCGATATTGTGCCAATTAGTACGAATGCCCGTATTTTTACGCTCACTGTTGTTATTTTGGGAATCACCGTTTTTACTACTTCCATTGTGTATGTCATGGGATTTCTTGCACGCGGTACTCGCGATATTGTTAAGAAAAGGATCGCTAAAATGCATAATCATTTTATTATTATTGGTTCATCGGCATTAGCTTCTCAATTAGAAAAAGGGTTAAGAGAACAAGGAAAATCCGTTATTGCGATTTGTGCTGATAAAAGTAACGCCTCTTATGATACGCAAGCTAATATTATTGAAGGCGACCCAACGGATCTTAAAACATTGCTATCAGCCAATATTGCGAAAGCAAGTTGGATTGTGACTTTATCTGAAAGTGATGCAGAAAATACCTTTATTTTACTCACTATCCAAGAATGCTCTCATGTTAATGCGAAATTGATTACTATTATTAATCAAGATGAAAATAGAGATAAAATCAGTCGGTTACGCCCAGATATGCTGTTTTCTTTAGCATCATTAGGTAAAGAAATCATGATGAAAGTTTTGTGTGGTGAGTCTATTTCTTCCTCAGATGTGACTGATTTACTTTTAAACAAATATTTAAAATCATAATTTAGATAAAACCTTCTTTACGAATGATCATGATTGCCATAAGATGTATTTAAAATGCATCTTATTGAGGTTGAATTATGGAACTTGTAAGTTATAAAACCATGCCAGAGTGGACTCGTACATCCATTCCTTTAGCGTTATTAGAACGCCACAATACAAAGGAAGGCACTTATGCCCAAATGCGGATACTGCAAGGTAACATGACATTTGTTGTTTTTAATGATGATGGTTCACAAATTTCAGTTGAGTGTGATACTGAAAATCAACCGCCTTTAATTCAGCCTCAACAGTGGCATAAAATAGATAAAGCAAGTGATGATATACGTTGTCAGCTCTCTTTTTTATGTGCCCCGGAAGATAAACTGTTTAAAGAAAACGACTTATCATTACCGCATTCTGAAGTCCGTTATATGGCAACGTTTACCCAGCCTTGCAAGGTGTTAGATTTAGGTGCTGGCCGTGGTCGAAATAGTTTCTATTTAGCATCTCAAGGTTATGAGGTGACAGCGTTAGATATTAATGCTTCACATATTGATGCTATTGAAACAGTGAAAACCCAAACAGGATTGGCAGTAAAAAGTGGATTATATGATATTAATGAAGCTTCACTTACTGAGAAATACGATATTATTCTTTCAACCGTTGTATTGATGTTCTGCCAACGGGAGCGTATTGAAAGTATTATTAAAAATATGCAGGAATGTACCAATTCTAACGGTATTAATGTGATTGTTTGTCCTGTTGAAACGCCAAATAGTGATCCTACTGAAATTCCATTTAAAACCTTTTTGCGTCCAAACGAATTGGCGGATTATTATAAAGACTGGGAAATTATTAAATATAATGAGGATCTCGGGCATTTACATAAAACAGATGCAAATGGCAATCGTATCGCCTTAAATTTTGCTACGTTAATCGACACGAAAAAAATAGTTAAGCACTATTGTCTCTTTTCAAATACCCCAAATATTTGGGGTATTTTTATCTGTTTAAGTGAGTTTTATTATTATGGTGATTTATCACTTTTAATATCGAGAGATTGATCTTTTTGTTCTTTTTCCTCAGATTTTTGTAATATGCGTTCTAATAAAACGGTATAAATAGGGCGACCACCGAGTAGCTGTGCCAGCATTGTTGCACCTAAACAGGTAATGATCATCGGCAGGATAAGTTGATAATTATCGGTCATTTCTAAGACGAGAACGATCCCCGTTAGCGGTGCTCTTACCGTTGCTGCGAATAATGCACCCATTCCAGCAATAGCAAACGTACCAATTTGAATTTGGTAATCAGGGAAAAGTAAGGTTGCAGTTAATCCGAAAGCACTGCCAAATAAGGTGCCTAATGCCAGAGTGGGGGCGAATATGCCGCCAGGAGCACCAGAGGCAAAACTGATAATGGATGTGATAGTTCGTAAAATAAAGAAAAATAATAGTGCAATAAGAGAATATTGTCCCGTACTAAGCGCAGGAATAATATCAAATCCACCGCCAGTTATTTCAGGGATAATTAATGCTAATAAACCACAGAGACCACCGATGATGCCACCGGTTAAAACAAAACGAGATGTTTTATCCTGATAAAAAATGCTGAAATTGGGTTTGGACATAGAAAAAGTAATTTACTGAATATAACGCCAATAATACCAAATAACATACCCAATACTAAATATAACCAAAGCGTATTTAGTGGTGCAGATGAAAATTTACCAATATGAATAACACCGCCTTCACCATTAAATAGGCGAAAAACAATGCAAGACATAATAACGCCAATAAAGACAGCTTTAATTGAAATAAGACTGTATTTAAATTGAGGACGCATCTCCTCGATAATAAATAAAATACCCGCTAGAGGTGCATTAAAAGCAGCGGTTAATCCTGCTGCGGCTCCCGTCGCTAACAGAGTATGACGTGACTCTTTATCTTTAACGCGAGAAATATCATTTACGAGCTGACCAATATTGGCGCCCAATTGAACCGTGGGGCCTTCTCGTCCTAATACCATACCAGAACCTAAAGTTCCAATACTGGCAATAAATTTTATCGGTAATACTCGCCACCAACGAACTGGGCGAATATCTATCATGGCACCTTCAATTTCAGGTATTCCTGATCCCCCAGATTCGGGTGAAAACTTTTTGACTAGGTAATATCCCAGCATTGCTAAGATAGAGGAAAAAAAGTAATGTACAGATCGCTAGAATATAAGGATTAGTAAAGGTTTTAATAAATTCTTCTTGTCGAAAATGAATCACCCAACTAACGCTTTTTTCAAATAAAACACCTATTAATCCAGCTAGAGAGCCGACCACCGCGGATAATAGTAGCGTTTTTAGTGGTGCGAGGTTGGTTTCTTGCGCTTTTCTGAACAAATTAAAACGTTGTTCATTTTGAATGTTTTGTGCTGATTTATAATTATGCATAACTTTGATTGAAGTATTGTAACGATGAGCTTAATGATAGCGTAATTTAATAATGAAGTGATATTTCTCACATAACTAAGTCAATTTTAGAATTAGTCGTTTTTTTTTTTCTAGCATATTTTCACTTTTTTTCATCTTTAGTGTAGTTGATAAACAAAAAAAATACATATTTATATAACATTTGGACGAGAAAGGGTAACTTATGGATTTCATCACAAATATATTAAGTGCTATAAATGGCGTGGTATGGGGGAGTTCCGATGCTTGTCGGTATTCTTGGTATCGGCCTTTTTATGCAGTTTAAACTTGGTTTTTTACCTATTAGGAAGTTAGGTACAGGGTTTAAGCTTTTATTTGAAAAAAATGATAAAAGAGGCGAAGGGCAAATATCGCCATTTAATGCGTTAATGACGGCACTTTCTGCCACTATCGGAACGGGTAATATTGCTGGTGTTGCAACAGCTGTTGTCTTAGGTGGTCCTGGTGCATTGTTTTGGATGTGGATGACTGCATTAGTGGGAATGGCAACTAAATATTCAGAGGCCGTGCTTGCTGTACGTTTCCGGGAAGTTGATAAGTATGGAAACTATGTCGGTGGACCAATGTATTACATCAAAAATGGCTTAGGTAAAAATTGGGTTTGGCTAGGTACTGTTTTTGCTGTCTTTGGGAGTTTTGCTGGGTTTGGTATTGGCAATACAGTGCAAGCAAACTCCGTGGCTGATGTACTGGAAAGTAATTTTGGTATTTCGACAACAATTACGGCTGCTGTACTCGTTATTTTAGTCGGTGCTGTGCTTATTGGCGGTATTAAGCGTATTGCCGATGTTGCTGGTAAATTAGTCCCTATTATGACCGTTGGCTATTTTGGTGCAGGTATTGTTGTTCTTGCACTGAATGTGACTGCAATTCCAGATGCCGTTGTCCTTATTGTTAAATCTGCATTTACACCTGTTGCTGCGCAAGGGGGTTTTGCTGGTGCAGCGGTTTGGGCTGCGATCCGCTTTGGTGTAGCGCGTGGTGTTTTTTCAAATGAAGCAGGATTGGGGAGTGCGCCTATTGCCCATGCGACGGCAAAAACACAGAACCCTGTTCGCCAAGGTTTGATTGCGATGTTGGGGACTTTTATTGATACCATCATTGTCTGCTCTGTGACAGGATTAACCATTGTTATCACAGGACAATGGCTAACAGGGCAAAGTGGCGCAACATTAACGGCGGCATCATTCTCTACCGCGATTCCAGGTGGTAACTATATTGTGGCAATTGCATTAGCTATTTTTGCATTTACCACTATTTTAGGCTGGAGTTTTTACGGTGAAAAATGTGTGCAATATCTTTTTGGATCTAAAGCGATTATGCCATTTCGGATTGCATGGCTAATTGCGTTACCGATTGGTGCAACGCAATCGTTAGAGTTTGTGTGGTTATTAGCGGATACACTCAATGCAATGATGGCTATCCCTAACTTAATCGCATTAGCGTTATTAAGCCCTGTTGTTTATCGCTTAACAAGAGATCATATAAAAGATGTTAACGCTGATAAGATTGAATTAGATAAAGAAGCTTACTCAGTAAGTAAAAAAGAAGCTGAAGCAGAGTAACTCGTTCTTACTTATTTGGCTAACAACACAACATCAAACCACATACTTTATGATAAGTATGTGGTTTTTTTATGGTAACAACTTGGGGTGTGAGTAATTATAGATAATAAAAAGCCTTCTGGGGAGAAGGCGAAGAGATGAGTATAGATATTATATTTATAAGAATTTAGAAAAGAGATAAGTGTTATTCTTTCATACTGATAAAGATGTTTTTCACTTGGCTATAAGCATCTAACATCATTTTATGTGTTTCACGTCCTAAACCTGATTTTTTGTAGCCCCCAAATGGTGCATGAGCAGGGAGTTCGTGATAAGTGTTAACCCACATACGACCAGTCCTTACTGCTTTTGCAACACGTAAGGCGCGGTTAATATCTTGAGTCCAAACACCGCCACCAAGACCATATTCAGAGTCATTCGCCATTTCGATCACGTCATCTTCATTATCAAATGGAATGACACACAATACAGGGCCAAAAATTTCTTCTCGGGCTACACGCATTTGGTTTGTTGCGTTGATGATGATCGTTGGACGAACAAAGAATCCATCATCATAACCTTCACCTGTAATACGCTCACCACCGGTTAAAATAGTTGCACCTTCTTTTTTCGCGAGTTCAACATAGCCTAAGATAGTATCCATTTGATCTTGACTAACTTGCGTTCCCATTTGTGTATTTGGATCAAGTGGGTCACCGACACGAATACTTTCAAATTCAGTTTTTAATGCCTTCAAAAATTCATCATGAATATCTTTATGTAGGAACAACCGTGAACCTGATTCACAAGCTTGTCCTTGGTTCATCAATATTGCTAATGCAGAATATTTGACCGCTTTTTTCATGTTTGCATCAGGGAACACGATATTGGCCGATTTACCCCCTAGTTCCAATGTCGCTGGAACCATTTTTTTTTGCTGCGGCTTCTGCTACGGTATAACCCACATTGGTTGAACCTGTAAATGCAAGTTTATCAATATCTTCGTGCTCTAAAATAGCTTGTCCTACAACAGATCCGCGTCCCGTAACAATATTAATCACGCCCGCTGGTAATATTTCATTTAAAATACGACCTAGCTCTAATAATGAAAGGGAAGTCAGCGTTGCTGGGTTAATAACGACGGTGTCACCTGCCGCGATCGCTGGTGCTAATTTCCATGCTGCCATTAATAATGGGAAGTTCCATGGAATAATTTGACCCACAACACCAATAGGTTCGCGAATCACAAGGCTAATGGTATTTTCATCTAGGACGGCACTTTCATCGGTATGAGAGCGTATCACGCCTGCAAAATATCGAAAATGGTCAATAGAGGCAGGTAAATCTATGTTTTTTGACTCATTGAGTGGTTTACCGTTATCGAGCGATTCAATCCAAGCAAAGCGTTCTTGTTCTTGCTCTAAGCGATCCGCGATTTTTAATAAGAGAGCTTGGCGTTCAGCAGGTGACGTTTTACTCCATGTTTTGAATGCATTACGTGCGGCACTCACTGCAAGTTCAACATCTTCAGCACTACCCGATTGATATTCGCTTAATAATTCACCCGTAGCTGGACTATAGGTTTTGGTTGTTTTGTGTGATGTGCTAGATACCCATTCTCCTCCAATTAGCATTTTGTAGCTTTCTAGAGGGCGAAATTCTGATGGAACATTATTTAGTTTAATCATTTTTAATCTCCAATGTAGGGATGAGCATCATTCAAATATGTAGTTTCATTTCGTAATACTCGTGTTAATAACATATATCAATTGAAATAATTTGATTAGCTATTAATGCAATAGGTGATATTAACTATAAAAATAGTAATGAATATTACTGACCTAACAAGAATGAATAAAACTTAATCGTTTCATCTCTCAGTCTTTATATGATTAAACAAAAAATAACCATCAATAATTCTTAAATATTATTTCTTATTTAGTCATTATCGATGTAATGCAAATAAACGCGCTCTTTCTTAGACATTTTTTTGAGGTTTAAGCCAAATCAAAGGAGAAAAAAAGAGATATTAAAAAGATTTGCTAGAAAATTGCGTTAGATCAAGCAACGTTTAAATTGTTCAATATTGCACTTTCTCTCTTATCAAAATGGCGTATTCTTATGTTGCATCTGTAATGCAACTTATAAAAATAAAGCATTATCTCTTATTAGAAGGAATACGATATGTATTGTGTGCAATGTGAACAAACAATGAAAACGCCTGTAGGTAATGGCTGTGCCTATGCGCAAGGTATGTGTGGTAAGACAGCAGAAACTTCTGATCTTCAGGATTTACTCGTTGCTGTATTAGAAGGGCTTTCAGCGTGGGCTCTAGCAGCGCGTAGCGTTGGCATAATTGACCATGATATAGATAGTTTTGCGCCTCGTGCTTTTTTCTCTACGTTAACTAACGTCAACTTTGATTCTGATCGCATTGTCGGTTATGCGAAAGAAGCTATCTATTTCCGTGAAAGTTTGAAATCTCGTACTTTAGCGAAAAATGCAGCCATTCAAGTCACTAATCCAAGGGCTGAAATCCAATTAGCGGGTAACGATTTAGGTAGCTTACAAAAGCAAGCTCAGCTTTTTGCTTTAAATGCGGATAAAGCACAAATCGGTGATGATCTTCATGGATTACGTATGCTGTGTTTGTATGGCTTAAAAGGGGCTGCGGCTTATATGGAGCACGCGCATGTTTTAGGTCAGTATGACAATGAAATTTATGCAGAATATCACCATTATATGGCGTGGTTAGGTACTGATCCTTCTGATATGAATGAGTTGTTAGAAAATGCGATGGGCATTGGTCAAATGAACTTCCGCATTATGGCGATCCTTGATAAAGGCGAAACTCAAGCTTACGGCAACCCGACACCAGTTACGGTTAACGTGCGCCCTGTTGCTGGTAAAGCGATTTTAATATCAGGTCATGACCTGAAAGACCTCCAAATGTTACTTGAGCAAACAGAAGGAAAAGGGATCAATATTTATACTCATGGTGAAATGTTGCCTGCTCATGGTTACCCCGAACTTAAAAAATACAAACATTTAGTCGGTAACTACGGAAGCGGTTGGCAGAATCAGCAAATTGAGTTTGCAAAATTCCCTGGCCCTGTATTAATGACTTCAAACTGTATTATTGATCCGAATGTAGGTCATTACGGTGATCGTATTTGGACGCGTAGTATTGTTGGTTGGCCAGGCGTAAAACATATTACGGGTGATGACTTTTCTGAAATGATTGCACAAGCACAATCATTAGAAGGTTTTCCATACAATGAAATTGAGCATTTAATTACAGTTGGCTTTGGTCGTGAAACACTCTTAAATGCCGCTGATACTGTGATTGATTTAGTCTCACAGAAAAAATTACGCCATGTTTTCTTAGTGGGGGGATGTGATGGTAGCCGTGGTGAACGTAGTTACTACACCGATCTTGCAAGAGAAATTCCACAGGACTGCTTAATTATGACCTTGGCGTGTGGTAAATACCGTTTCAACAAACTGGATTTCGGTACTTTAGAAGGCTTACCACGCTTACTTGATGTGGGTCAGTGTAACGATGCGTATTCAGCGATTATGCTAGCGGTTAACCTGGCTGAGAAATTAGGTTGTGGCGTGAATGACTTACCACTGTCTCTAATTCTTTCTTGGTTCGAGCAAAAAGCGATTGTTATCTTATTGACTCTGCTTTCATTGGGTGTGAAAAACATTTATACCGGCCCAACAGCACCGGCGTTCTTAACTGACAATCTGCTGGCAATACTAAATGAGAAATTTGGTATGCGCTCTATTACTACACCAGAACAAGATCTTAAAGATATTCTTTCTGCTTAATGTGTTAAATTCATTATCATTACCGAAGCCTATGGGCTTCGGTGAGGGTTCAATATCCATGACGATGCCTACTTCTCTTTGTCCTAATCGTATGCAAGTTCACTCTATTGTTCAGGAAACACCTGAAGTGTGGACGCTAAATTTAATTAATCATGATTTTTATTCGTATAAACCAGGTCAATTTGCTCTGGTGAGTATCAATAATAGTGATGAGATAATGCGTGCTTATACCATTTCATCTTCTCCGGGATTAAGTCCATTTATCACTTTAACCGTTCGCCGTTTAGAAAATGGCGTGGGTTCAAGTTGGTTAACATCACAAGTAAAACCGGGTGATTATCTTTGGTTATCTGATGCTCAGGGGGAATTTACTTGTGCGGGTAAAGAAGATGCGCGCTATTTGATGTTGGCAGCAGGCTGTGGTGTGACACCCGTTATGTCGATGACGCGTTGGTTGTTAAATAATCAACCTAAAGCGGATATCACCGTTATTTTTAATATTCGTGAGCAAAGCCAGTTTATTTTTGAGAAAGAGTGGATCGAATTGGCAAATGCCTATCCATATAATCTTAATTTTATCATGATGCCTAAATTGCCTGATAATAAAGGGTTATTTAGTGGACGCATTTCCCAAGAAAAATTAGCGGCATTAGTTCCTGATATTGCGGGGCGTACGGTTATGTGTTGTGGCCCAAATAGCTATATGGAAGATACAGGACGTTTTGCAAGAAATCTTGGTGTACCTGCTGAGAATATTTTTATGGAACGTTTTGGTGATGAGCCTGTTTGTGTCGATGAAAATGAACAATTAACGATGACTATTCGCCATCCATTATCACAAATTAAAGTGCCTGTTGGCGTCACTTTATTATCCGCGATGGAAGAAAATAAAGTTCCTGTTTTTGCAGCTTGTCGAGCAGGGGTTTGTGGTAGTTGTAAAACACGTATTGCGAGTGGTGATTATGATGTTAGCAGTACCAGTACATTAACGGCTGAAGAGATAGCGCAAGGTTATGTCTTAGCATGTAGCTGTCGTTTAAAAGGAGATGTTGAACTCGCTTAATCTCTTTCTATTAAGTCGCATTTCCTTCTATCTATTTTCCTGCTTTTTTACCCTGTTACTTTATTAACAGGGTTTTTTTATGTCTATTCTTCCCATTAAAAGATCGAATAATCTGGAAAATGCTTC
>NZ_MIIZ01001365.1:0-371 GCF_001743005.1 Shigella sp. FC1967
GATTGAAGCGCGTTTACATCGTGAAATTACGGGGGCGCTGAAAAGTATCACACTGAGCCGCAGCGCAACCGAAAATACTATGCGTCACTACTCTGTGATGACGGGGGAGAAGCACCGGCAAAGCCAACATTGATATCAAATATCACGGGGCTTGATGTGGGGCTGAGTCATTACGCCATCAAATCAGACGGCAATAAGATTGCTAATCCGCGCCACCTTATCAATGCCAGCCGTCACCTACGTCGAAAACAAAAAAGCCTTATCTCGCAAGCCAAAAGGGAGTGCTAATCGCCGTAAAGCCCGAATACAGCTTGCAGGTGTACACGAACGGGTAGCCAATGCCCGTGCTGATTTTCAACACAAACTCTCTC
>NZ_MIIZ01001366.1:0-371 GCF_001743005.1 Shigella sp. FC1967
GGCCGGATAGTCTTCAAGCGACCGCAGTCTTCTCGCGTCAAACTTGCAATAGTGCCAGTCATAACGGCTCAGGCGCTCCAGAGAAGAGTTTTTGTCTCCATAGTCATCCAGCGCCAGCTCAACCCCTATTTCAGTCAGAGCGGCCCATCTCGATGCGAGTGAGGCGTCCTGAATGCCCTCTGTAATCTCGATGACAAGCCGTGATGAGTGACTCTCAGCAATGGATTGGATAACTCGCGCCCAGGCTTTGAAAATGACGCCTGAGTACAAAGTTTGTTCGGAGACGTTCAGGAAGAGAGTCGGATACCGATCCTGGCAAAGGTGAAGATTGTCGTGAATGAACCGCGCCACCTCCATGTCCACCAGCCCCC
>NZ_MIIZ01001367.1:0-371 GCF_001743005.1 Shigella sp. FC1967
GCAGGGCTTTAAAGATCAATCAAGCGTTGACTGGCTCTGAACGTAGGCTCTGAGTGTTTCAATCGTTGCCCCTCCGGTGCTACAGACAAAGTACGACCTTGACCACAAAAGTCCCGTTTTACTTTGCGTCCGCAAATGTGTGTTTTGCTGGCGCAGCAGGCGCGACGATACTGATTTCAAATTGTTGACCATCACACTGACCGCCAGTTTTTGGCGGGTAAGCAACCAGCAGATGCACATGGTCAGGCTCTCCGTCCATCTCAATAATTTCGCATTCAAGTTTTGCCGCAGCGGAGTCAAATGCATCACGCAGTTGAGCGAGCATCTGTCCGTCAAATAGCTTACGTCGATACTTTGTCGTAAAGATCAGA
>NZ_MIIZ01001368.1:0-371 GCF_001743005.1 Shigella sp. FC1967
GCAAAGGCATAAGCCAGCTTGACTGTGAGAGTGACGGCTCGAGCAGGTACGAAAGTAGGTCTTAGTGATCCGGTGGTTCTGAATGGAAGGGCCATCGCTCAACGGATAAAAGGTACTCCGGGGATAACAGGCTGATACCGCCCAAGAGTTCATATCGACGGCGGTGTTTGGCACCTCGATGTCGGCTCATCACATCCTGGGGCTGAAGTAGGTCCCAAGGGTATGGCTGTTCGCCGATTTAAAGTGGTACGCGAGCTGGGTTTAGAACGTCGTGAGACAGTTCGGTCCCTATCTGCCGTGGGCGTTGGAAGATTGAGAGGGGTTGCTCCTAGTACGAGAGGACCGGAGTGAACGCACCACTGGTGTTCGGG
>NZ_MIIZ01001369.1:0-370 GCF_001743005.1 Shigella sp. FC1967
TATGCCTTTGCACTAACCGCATGATGTCCGACCATGCTTAGCCAACCTTCGTGCTCCTCCGTTACTCTTTAGGAGGAGACCGCCCCAGTCAAACTACCCACCAGACACGGTCCCCGATCCAGATTATGGACCTAGGTTAGAACATCAAAACGTTAAAGGGTGGTATTTCAAGGTTGACTCCATGCAGACTGGCGTCCACACTTCATAGTCTCCCACCCTATCCTACACATCAAGGCTCAATGTTCAGTGTCAAGCTATAGTAAAGGTTCACGGGGTCTTTCCGTCTTGCCGCGGGTACACTGCATCTTCACAGCGAGTTCAATTTCACTGAGTCTCGGGTGGAGACAGCCTGGCCATCATTACGCCATTC
>NZ_MIIZ01001370.1:0-370 GCF_001743005.1 Shigella sp. FC1967
ATGCGACGCTTAGCCCCCGCAGTGCTGCTCATGAAGCGCAGGGCTGCCGCTTCATACCGGAAATGGGCGAACTCACCCCGAAGAGTGCTATCTGTCCCCTGTAGCGATTGTGGGCGCTTTGACAGGGCAGGGCGAGGATGGCTGGCGACTTTCTTGATCATCGCTTCACATTTCCCCAGTTTCGCCATTTCAGTGGCCGCTACAGATGCTGTCATGTTGTCACACCTCGTCGCTATGTGTCTTGTTTAGCTGGCGCTCGTACTCGTTTAGCGCCCGGCGAATTTTTTGCTAAGGCAGTGGCGCGTTGTCTTAACACGGCATACCTGGTTTCAACTTGCTGGATCAACTCTTGTGCCCAGGCAGGCTCTTT
>NZ_MIIZ01001371.1:0-370 GCF_001743005.1 Shigella sp. FC1967
TTTTGGCAAATTTCCCCCAAACTTGCCTCGCTCTTAATTATCTCTTTTTTCCTTTCCGGTTGTGCCAATGCGGGCTCTTGGGGTGCAAAACCAGAAAACTCCATCTTGGGAGCCGGGCTTCAGGGCTATAACCACACACAATTTGAAATTTCAGGTTTTTCAATTAATGAAGGTTACGGCAGTATTGGTGGCACGGTCTGTTGTGTGATGATCCCTGAAAAATGGCGCCCTAATTTAATCGCACATATTCAATGGAAAAGGTGGATACCACAAAATTTCCACCAGCACCTGATTTTGACCAAGTCGAAGCCTATAATCGCTGGGAGCAACAACTGCGCGATAATACCTCAACCCACGAAGCTTGGGTGCC
>NZ_MIIZ01001372.1:0-369 GCF_001743005.1 Shigella sp. FC1967
ACGATTTAATTAATTCCTTAATATCTTCTTTTATCGAATCATTTAATTTAGAATAAATTAAATAGAGTTGGTTAGTGGCATATAGGCTTATTTTTATATTAACCAACACGCTATCATTGCATTTCATGTTTAAATAATTATCAATCGCTGAGATAAAAACATTATTCCCGCTTCCCTGTTGTCCTGCAATCTCATCCCCACAAGCCATAGCACTTAATAAAGGTCGCTCTTTGAAATATTCTTTATCGTCTCTTACTTTTATTTCATAGAACGATTTAATTAATTCCTTAATATCTTCTTTTATCGAATCATTTAATTTAGAATAAATTAAATAGAGTTGGTTAGTGGCATATAGGCTTATTTTTATAT
>NZ_MIIZ01001373.1:0-367 GCF_001743005.1 Shigella sp. FC1967
AAAATAAGAATCATTACGATGATCTGGTTGCACCAGATAATAAATAATTGACCTATAAAGATAAATACCTTCAATATATTTGGATCTAATTTAAGTTGTATTTAGAGGTTTGCTAAGATGTAAGGTCACTTTTATACAGATAAGCGCTTTTTATTTTTAGTAAGTTATCGCACGTTTAGTCTCTTTTTTTAAGTAATAGTGCTTATGTGTTTATGACTAATTTTTATATAGTGAAATTTTGGTGATATATCCATGCTATTAAATAATTAAAATAAGAATCATTACGATGATCTGGTTGCACCAGATAATAAATAATTGACCTATAAAGATAAATACCTTCAATATATTTGGATCTAATTTAAGTTGT
>NZ_MIIZ01001374.1:0-367 GCF_001743005.1 Shigella sp. FC1967
AAAAAAGAAATCTCTCTTACGCATTAGACTTTGCCTCCTTTAATCGCTTGCTGGGTCAGCTTGATCCAGTTCAACGGGGTTTTCACAGTCAACATGGTTGCCAGCGGCACCAACTACCGTTTTGTATGCCTCCGAGCCTGCCGCTGTGTGTACTGCCAGCATAAACGAAAACATAGGGTCATTTTGCATGGTGCCAATCATCATTGCACTGGAAGTGTCTTTGAGCTGGCAGTTTTCAACCCGCAGATTGAGTACATCTTTTGCCACCATCTTACAGTCGGGACACACCTTCTCAAGGTTCTTGAGCTTTGCGTCGTCATTGAGCACATCAGGAGCCGCGATGGCAGTACCGGCCATACACAGCCCC
>NZ_MIIZ01001375.1:0-12835 GCF_001743005.1 Shigella sp. FC1967
ACGTCATTTTAACAATACGATGTTTATTCTCTTCCTTTCCTTTTCTTATTATAAATAAAGGTGTATGCGTGCAGAAGTACATAAGAGAAGCGCGTAGCTTACTTGCTCTCGGTATCCCCGTTATCATCGCGCAATTTTCCCAGACAGCAATGGGTGTAGTTGATACTGTCATGGCGGGTGCTGTAAATGCCACAGAAATGTCGGCAGTAGCAGTAGGTACGTCTATTTGGTTGCCAACGATTTTATTAGGCCAAGGCATATTAATGGCGTTAACGCCAATCGTTGCACAATTAAATGGTTCAGGACAACGAAAACACATTGCTAATCGTACACAGCAAGGTTTTTGGCTTGCCACTTTCTTATCCATCATGGTCATTGCTGTTCTTTATAACAGCCGTTTTATTATTGAAGCACAGCATGATATTGAACCAGAATTAGCCGAAAAGGCCATTGGATTCATTCATGCTATTATGTGGGGTGCACCAGGTTGCCTTTATTATCAGGTACTGAGAAGCCAATGTGAGGGATTATCTAAGACAAAACCTGGCATGATAATTGGTTTTATTGGCTTATTAATCAATATCCCTGTTAACTATGCCTTTATTTACGGTAAATTTGGCGCCCCACAATTAGGTGGTATTGGTTGTGGCGTTGCAACGGCTTCTGTTTTCTGGGCTATGTTCTTAATGATGCGTTATTACGTGCGCCGAGCACCAACTCAACGTGACGTTATGCCCAAAAAACGTTTAGTAAGCCCTGATTTTCACACGATCAAACGTATTACATTTCTAGGGTTACCCGTTGGCCTAGCCTTATTCTTTGAAGTCACACTGTTTGCCGTTGTTGCATTATTAGTTTCACCTTTGGGCGTTACTGCGGTTGCAAGCCATCAGATAGCACTTAACTTTAGCTCCCTGATGTTTATGTTCCCTCTTTCATTGGGAATAGCGGCAACAATCCGTGTTGGTTATAACTTAGGACAACGCTCCACAGAACAAGCCCGTACTTCAGCCATCACAGCGCTGGCTGTTGGGCTAATGTTGGCAAGTTGTACCGCAATTTTCTCTATTATTTTTAGAGAGAAAATCGCGTTAATGTATAACGACAATATTGAAGTGGTGACATTAGCTTCTCATCTTATGCTATTCGCTGCGCTTTATCAGTTGTCAGATTCTGTGCAAGTTATTGGCTCAGGTGTATTACGAGGTTATAAAGACACTCGCTCTATCTTCTTTATTACCTTTATTGCCTACTGGGTGATTGGATTACCTTCTGGTTATATTTTAGGACGTACTAATTATTTTGTTGAAGCCATGGGGCCGGCTGGTTTCTGGATTGGATTTATTCTAGGTTTAACTGCCTCAGCAATTATGATGGGATCCCGTATTTGGTGGATACAGCGCCAATCTGATGAAGTGGTGTTATTACGTTCAGAGCGTTAAAGAAAAACGGTTATTTAGGCAAGGGAATGACACAAATATCAACAAATAGCTTTAAATACGAGCAGTTGAATATAAATTTGTGTTTTTCCTCTTGCAGAATCGAATCATCTCGTTAATATTCGTCCCCGTTGTCACCTAATAGATAATGCGTCCATAGCTCAGTTGGTTAGAGCACCACCTTGACATGGTGGGGGTCGGTGGTTCGAGTCCACTTGGACGCACCATTTCTCTTTCTCTATTTTCTTATTTTTATCATCTTACCTTCCCTACAAAATAATTAATCTGGCTTGCAATATTTTATTGCGCAACAAAGTGTTTAAAAAACAAGCAGTCAGCGCTGTATTTTGATCACATCACTTAAATTTACCTTTTTTCGATTTTCTTCATAGAAATTAACCTCTATAATACAAAACATAATTTTGTTGAAAGGTTTCAGCGTATTGATTTACGGGCATCTTTAGAAAACAGAACAAATGAATCGTGATAGACTATAATGTAAGATGTCTACCAACCTTCGATACAAAATAGTGACAAGATTTTTATGATGTTGCTGAAACATTAACATGTTGCGCAACTTATCCATTAGAGATGAGTTTGTACATCCAGTTTTATACCGTTGATACTGTTAATAGAAAACAGCGACATGAATCCATATTCATCCATTACAATACAACCATTAAATAGACTGCCATGAAAAAGACAAAAATTGTTTGCACCATCGGGCCAAAAACCGAATCTGAAGAAAAACTGAATCAATTACTGGACGCAGGCATGAACGTTATGCGTCTAAATTTCTCTCACGGTGACTATGAAGAGCATGGCAACCGTATCAAAAATCTACGTAACGTTTGCGCTAAAACAGGCAAAAAAGCCGCTATCTTATTAGATACTAAAGGTCCAGAAATCCGCACCATCAAATTAGAAGGTGGTAATGATGTTACTTTAGTTGCGGGTCAAACGTTCACTTTCACCACAGACAAAACTGTTGTTGGTAACAAAGACCGTGTTGCTGTCACTTATGAAGGCTTCGCTAAAGACTTAACTGTTGGTAACACCGTTTTAGTTGATGACGGCCTTATCGGTATGAAAGTAACTGCGGTAACGGATACAGAAGTTGTTTGTGAAGTTTTAAACAACGGTGACTTAGGTGAAAACAAAGGTGTTAACTTACCTGGCGTTTCTATCGGTTTACCTGCATTAGCTGAAAAAGATAAACAAGATCTTATCTTTGGTTGCGAGCAAGGCGTTGATTTCGTTGCTGCATCATTTATTCGTAAGCGTTCTGACGTGGAAGAAATGCGCGCTCATTTAAATGCACACGGCGGCGAAAACATTATGATTATCTCAAAAATTGAAAACCAAGAAGGTTTAAACAATTTTGATGAGATCTTAGAAGCTTCTGACGGTATCATGGTTGCTCGTGGTGACTTAGGTGTTGAGATCCCCGTTGAAGAAGTTATCTTTGCACAAAAAATGATGATCGAAAAATGTAACGCTGCACGTAAAGTTGTTATCACTGCAACGCAAATGTTAGATTCAATGATCAAAAACCCACGCCCTACTCGTGCTGAAGCAGGTGACGTTGCGAATGCTATCTTAGATGGTACTGATGCTGTTATGTTGTCAGGCGAAAGTGCGAAAGGTAAATACCCAGTAGAAGCTGTGACTATCATGGCAACTATCTGTGACCGTACAGACCGTATCATGCAATCTCGTCTTGATTACAAACAAACCGCTGCGAAATTACGCGTAACAGAAGCTGTTTGTCGCGGTGCGGTAGAAATGGCTGAAAACTTAGATGCACCTTTGATCGTTGTTGCAACTTTCGGCGGTAAATCAGCGCGTTCTATCCGTAAATATTTCCCAACTGCACCAATCTTAGCATTAACAAACAACGAAGAAACTGCTCGTCAGTTACTGCTAGTTAAAGGTGTAACAACACAATTAGTTAACGAAATCGCGTCTACTGACGACTTCTACCGTATTGGTAAAGAAGCCGCATTAGCAAGTGGTTTAGCTCATGCTGGTGAGCGTGTTGTTATGGTGACTGGCGCACTCGTTGATAGTGGTACAACAAATACTTCATCTGTTCACGTCCTGTAATTTAACCGTATGTGATAGTCGCTTAAACGCCACGGTTATCGTGGCGTTTTTTTCTTCTCTTCCTCTATTTTTTCTCTAGTCTACTGATTTTTTCTCTCTTACCGCCTTTATTTCTTCTATGCTTTTAATAAACTATTTTATTAATGTAAGTACAATAAGGATGTAAAATGTCTGACGATACAATAAATACCCGTGTTTTTGCTTGTACTACCCTTGCGATTAAAGATAAGAAAAAATCGTATATACCACGGTAGAACAATGGAATTTTCAGTAGACAAACCTGCCTCAATATTTGCCTATTATCCTAAAGCTCATACATTCCAGCAAAATGCCCCCGATGGTACACCAGGCTTAAAATACGTCACTAAATACCCATTTATCGCTATTACAGCACCAATTAATTTAGAAGGGACAAAAGACGTACTTGAAGGCGTCAATACACAAGGACTTTCTTTTAGTTTGAATATGCTTCCTGATTCAAAGCTCGATGATATTAGCCCAGAAGACTACGCGACCTCAGTGCCTATCGCAGCCATTGGTGAATGGGCTTTAGCACAATATTCAACCGTTGAAGAATTAAAAGAAAATATCCCTAAAACGGCATTTTGGTCACAAAAGTTATTGCTATTGCGCAATTTACCCAGCCCTTTCCATTATGCGTTTTATGATAAAACAGGCGCCTGTATTGTTGTTGAGGTTTCAGAAGGAAAGTTACATATTTATGATAATCCGACTTATTGCATGACCAATGGCCCATTATTTCCATGGCATCTTACTAACTTAAATAATTATACTCATCTTTCTAATATTAATATTTCTAGCAGTACACTGGGAAATATGAAGGTAAAACAACCGGATAGTGGGATTGCTTTAGCAACATTGCCAAGCTCTGATACGTCTGTTGATAGATTTATTCGTGCCGTTTACTACACAACGTATTATCACCAAGTTTCTGATCAAGACACACAACTTGTTGAACTGGCTCACATTATGAACCGTTTTGATCGCCCTAAAAATTCCACTATCGATCCTTTACTGGGTCATAACACGTTAAAAGCCCTTCATACAAGTGAGTTTTCAGTATGGACAACACTCACTGATTTAGAGCGAGGAATACTCTTCTTTAGAGGATATAACGATCTCAACTTCCAAAAATTTACGCTTGAATCGTTTAAAAATGAAGTAGAACCTGTTTTCATAAAAGTAAATTTAGGTGGTGATATAGCGCAATAAAGATAAATAACAATAAAAAACAACACTGATAAAATGTTTTCTATCAGACTGTTATGAATAAACATCTTTTGTGAAATAACACGCATTTTTTGTACTGAATATTTGCGTTTTAAGTGTTATTTTTTCTATTGTTCAATTACTGGTTCAGTAGAATGTGGTAAATAAATCCAGCATTTTCCTATATATGTGCCATACTTACTAATGGTTTCATATAAATGCTACTTGTTCCTTTACACAAACTAATAATAGAGGTTGTAACTATGAAAGCAAAACTTGTACTAGGTGCGGTAATTCTGGCTTCAGGCTTATTAGCAGGTTGTTCTTCTAGTAATAATGCACAATTAGATCAAATCTCTTCTGATGTAAGCCGCCTGAATACTCAAGTTCAACAATTAAGTAGTGATGTACAATCAGCTCGTGCTGAAGCTAAATCAGCTTACGACGAAGCAGCGCGTGCAAATCAACGTTTAGATAACCAAGTCACTACTTATAAAAAGTAATTTGATTGACTGGTAAACTGGGATCAGTTTCAGACCAGTACTAATAGTAAAGCCTCAATCCACAATGATTGGGGCTTTATTTTTAATATATTAAACTATAAATTAATATACTCTAATTCTGCTATCTTTTCCAATTTCCTATAACTTAGAATTAATTTTATCGCTCGCATTTCTTTTTTAATAATTCAATTTCTCCTTGATGTTTTTTATATATATCTTCAAGTACCGTCATAATGTCATGATTTTTAATCATTAAATTATCATTTTGAATGGTAAATTCTTTACTAACAAAATCAGGTATCTGTGATTTTAATAAAAGAATTATTACCTAAATTAATATTCTTCTGAATATGTTTATCCGCCTGTTGATAAACTTGATAAAGTGTCGCCAGCATTATATTGACTGATTTATCAGCATGACCCACAAGGATTGATAAAGACTTATCTTTTTGATTTATTAGTTCATTTTTTGATGGCGTGGAATAATTTAGTCACATCATTAGCCAATGTTTTATGAGTTAAACTAGTACTAATACGCCCACCATCATTCAATTTATTTGCTTCTACTCTTTCATATTCACCATTTTTTGTTTTTTGTTGAGATCCGGTGAATCAATTCACCACATATTTTTATTAATATTCTGTTTTCTTTTCTTTTCATTTCCAATAAAAAGAGTTTCCATACTATTTTTTATTGAAGTAGTTTTATTTCCCAATTGAACTAATTTTATTTCCATCACTGGAAGTAATACATTCAGAATAATGAGGATTAACATTTATTTTATTAAGGTACATATCTATAACTCATTCATTTTACTGCAGAGAAGTTATCGATATTAAAGAATAAAACATCAATTTAATGTTAAAAAATACACCTTTATTAGGTTAAACTATTTTTTATAAATTATTATTAAAAAAAACAGATGTCTAAGCATCTGTTTTTCAATATCTATTAAGCAGCAGAAATATTAATTCGCAGTTACATCAACAGGTAAACCTGAGCGACGAATTATTTCAGTATCTACTTTATCTTTATCAACCTTTCCACTTTCATACCAAGCATTAAATTGCTTCGAGAATGTAAGAGGCATGGTTTGCGGATCGTCATTTTCATTGCGTGACAGTGGCTGATGAACTTCAATAAACTGCCTACCGTCTGCAGTTTCAGTAAATTTAATCGGCTTATTAATAACCTGAACACGGCTACCTTTAGGTACCACATTAAATAACGTCTCAATATCATTTGGTCTTAAACGAATACAGCCAGAACTCACTCTTAAGCCAATACCAAAATCAGCATTAGTACCATGAATAAGATACTCACCTCGACTATGTGCCAATCTTAGAGCATATGCTCCCATTGGATTTTCAGGGCCAGCAGGAACGACAGCGGGTAGCGTGATCCCTTTAGCGGCATAGTTTTTACGAATATTCGCTGTTGGTGTCCAAGTTGGATCTTTAATTAATTGAGAAATCGATGTCACCATTTCAGGTGTTTCACGGCCTAATTGACCAATTCCAATAGGGTAAACATCAACTGTGCCACCTTCTTTGGGGTAATAATAAAGGCGCAATTCGGCAAGATTGATTACAATACCTTTTCGCACTGTATCAGGCAAAATCATCTGTAATGGAATAGTTAATGTTTTACCTGCATCAGGTAAAAGAGGATCAATACCAGGATTTGCTTCCATCATATTGAGCAATCCCACTTGGTATTCAGACGCAATAGCTTCTAGTGAGCGTTTATCATCGGGAACTATATATGAAAAGTTTTCACCAATAATACGCTGGTTATCAGCAGGTAGTAGATATTCTGTTGCATAAGATAAGTGACTACTCATCCCTAACAGCGATACTCCCAATAGAGTTAACCATTTTTTCATCGTTTATCCCGTGTGTTAGAAATAAAATAAACTGACTATTATGATGATAACATTATCATTGTTATGCTTTCATATAATAAGTCAGTTTAGAACATTAATGTGGGATCAGGTAACATTTATGCTACAGCGTATTCTGAAAAACGCTTAATAAGCGTCGTAACCATCGCATGTAAACCTTGTGTACGAGACGGCGTTAAGTGGCTTTCTAGTGCTAATGATGAAAAATAATGTTTTACATCCGTCGCTAAAGCTTGTTCAATTGTTTTACCTTGAAATAAGATAATGACTAATGCAACAAGCCCTTTTACAATACCTGCATCACTGTCGCCAGCCAGCACCAGATGTTTGTTCTCATTAAGAGAAACCGCAATCCACACTTGGCTTTGGCAACCTTCAATAAAGTTAGCTGAAATGCGCTGTTCATCTGTTAGAGGCGGCAGACGCTCACCTAACTCCATCATATAAAGATAACGTTGTTCCCAATCTTGGCAACGAGAAAAATTGCGCAATAGTTTTGCTTCATCTGGCAAATTGGCAACTGCCATGAATAACCTCTTTTTAATCTTTAGCCTAATAACATTTCAACACGCAATAGCGCATTCACCAACGCATCAATATCATTTTTATTGGTATATAAGCCAAGAGATGCACGGCACATCGCAGGAACCTGATAATAATCCATAATTGGCATCGCACAATGATGCCCAGTACGAATAGCAATACCATAATTATCCAGAAATGCTCCAACATCATAAGCGTGATGTTTACCTAAATTAAAGGCAATCACACCTTGTCGACAATCATTGCCATAAAGCGTTAATGATTTTACTTTTTGCAGCTGCTCTTGAGCATACTTCATTATACCGTTTTCATATTCAGCAATATGATTCATGCCTAATTGTGAAAGATAATCCAATGCAGCACCTAAGCCAATCATTCCCATTATATTAGGCGTCCCCGCTTCAAAGCGCCAAGGTGCATCTGCATAGGTAATATCACCATTAATATGAACATGCTTTATCATTGCGCCACCACCTTCCCAGGGCGGCAACTCATCCAGTAGCGCTTTTTTACCATACAGTAAACCAATACCAGTAGGTCCATAAAGTTTATGTCCACTACAAACAAAAAAGTCGCAATCAAGTTGTGAAACATTAATGGGTTGATGCATTGCACTTTGAGCGCCATCAACCAATATATGTAACTCTCCTCCTTGAACAATAGCATATTGGCGAGCATCACGAATAATTTGAGCGATAGGATTCACTGTACCCAATACATTTGATTGATGCGTAAGACTGAGTAATTTTGTTCGTTCGTCGATTAAGCGAGGTAATTGAGCCAGATCGAGAGTGCCGTCTTGTAATAGTGGCAACACTCGAACATTAAAGCCATACTGTTTTGCCAACATATACCAAGGAACAATATTTGCATGATGTTCCATTTCAGTGATGATGATATTGTCACCATCATTTAAAAATCGTTGGCTATAAATATTTGCGATTAAGTTGATCCCTTCCGTTGTTCCTTTAACAAAAACAATCTCTTCTTCGCTATTAGCGCCTAAAAAATCACTGGCTTTTTTACGAACATTTTCAACTAACGTTGTCGCATTTGCACTTAACGTATGAATACCGCGGTGAACCGCGGCATATTGTG
The DNA here is from genome assembly GCF_001743005.1 of Shigella sp. FC1967. NCBI lineage: Bacteria > Pseudomonadati > Pseudomonadota > Gammaproteobacteria > Enterobacterales > Enterobacteriaceae > Shigella > Shigella sp. FC1967. Next base: position 8,824 of record NZ_MIIZ01001375.1, read on the forward strand.
TTAAGGTAAATTGCGTTTCATGTTCAATGACGCAAGCCGGCTTCTGAGCACTTGCGGCACTGTCGAGATAAACCAGTGGTTTTCCTTTTACTTGTTGTAAAAGGATTGGAAAATCATCTCGCGCTTTTTCAATGGAATGCGTCATAATGCCTTATTTTATACCTCTAATAAGCGCTGATTAATTCTCTCTAATACCTGCGCCTTGACCACACTATTTTCTAGCGATTCAGTTAATTCAGCCGCAAATGCATGGATGATCATTTTACGGGCGTCAGTTAAAGAAATACCTCGTGAACGCAAATAAAATAGTTGCTCATCATCAATTCGACCTACTGTCGCACCATGGCTACATTTCACATCATCTGCATAGATTTCAAGCTGTGGTTTAGTATCAATTTGCGCTTTCTCACCCAGCAACAGATTGTTATTTGTCATTTGACCATCTGTCTTTAATGCTTGAGGTGTCACCGTGATCATACCGTTAAATACGGCTTTACCAGCATCCATCGCAATACTTTTATGCAGTTGACGACTCTGGCAATTTTTCTCACCATGAACCAGCCATGTACGAGTATCCGCGATTTCACCTGCTTTAGGTAATACAACGCTATTCATTGAAAGTGACGTATTTTCACCTTTTAGTGCCGAACTTGTATGATGACGACTCAGTTTAGCGCCTAATAAGAAAGCATAGCTATTGACCCGAGCATCACGACCTATCGTCAAGTCGTTATGAGCAAAATGCTGACTCACACTATTCTCAAAGCTTAATTTAATATGATTAAAAGAGGCATTATCACCAATCTCTGCAGTTAATCTTGCCCCTGTAAAGTGACGGTTTTCGTTGTCGCTACTGATATAGTGCTCCACCACTTGCATCTGGGTATTCGCACCAACATCAAGATGAAAACGATAATTTGCACTATTTACCTCTGCGCTTTGGTCGCCTTGCGTAATATTGAGGATATAAAGTGGTTTATCCGCAATAACACCAGCTTTCAAGGTAATCAACAAAGGGTGTGGCGCTAAACTTTCAACTAAGTGCAGAAAAATTTCACCATTTACCGCGTTAGGGAGCTCACTTTGATTATCAAGTAAAGTGACTTGATAAGGACCAAAATCTTTACTACTTTCTATCGGTGAAAATGTGCCATTTACCATAACAATACGGTAGCAATCAAAAGATAATGCATATTTAGCCATTAAGCTTTGCACATCAAAAGGTGGCAACTGTTGATAGCATTGGCTTAACGTTTCTTCTAAGGGCGTATAATGCCAATCTTCATGACGGTAAGCGGGGAACCCGATTTTTTCGACTTGCAACCAGTGATTACGCGCATTGAGATTATCGTCGCCTTTACGTTGATGGTATAACGCTGCAAACGCCTTTAGTGCTTGTTGATTACGAAGTTCAACTTGGCGCTGTTTTTCTCGTTTTTCATTGAGGGTCAATAAGCCAGCCATAACCTTGTTCCTCCAATTTTTGCGCCAATGAAAAATCACCTGATTTAATGATTTTCCCCTGATACAGCACATGCACAAAATCAGGTTTAATATAGTCAAGAATACGTTGGTAGTGTGTTACAACAATAAAAGCACGTTTACCATCGCGTAAACTATTAACACCATTAGAGACAATTTTTAATGCATCAATATCAAGGCCAGAATCTGTTTCATCTAAAATACATAATTCAGGCTCTAATGCAGCCATTTGCAAAATATCGTTACGTTTTTTTTCACCACCAGAAAATCCCACATTCACTGAGCGTGTTAGCAAATCTTGTGGCATATCCAATAATTTAATTTTATCTTCAATAAAATCTTCAAAATCAAAGCGATCTAACGGCTCTTTACCACGATATTCTCTTACGGCATTCACCGAAGATTGTAAGAAAAATTGATTACTGACACCGGGTATTTCAACAGGATATTGAAAAGCCATAAAGATACCTTCACCTGCGCGCTCTTCCGGTTCTAATGCCAATAAATCTTTATTTTTAAAAGTGATTGAACCTTCATCAACTTCATATTCATCACGACCAGCAAGTGTTGCCGATAAGGTACTTTTTCCTGAGCCATTTGGCCCCATAATCGCATGAACTTCACCTGCGCGAACCTGCAAATCTAATCCTTTAAGGATCTCATTGCCTTCAACACTGACATGTAAATTTTTAATCTCTAACATAATATATGCCTTCAGTATCTTTATACTCAGAATTTGGTTGATGGTTAACCGACGCTATGTTCTAAGCTGATTGCTAATAATTTTTGCGCTTCCACAGCGAATTCCAGCGGTAATTCTGAGAACACATCTTTACAAAATCCGTTTACAATCATTGAGATTGCATCATCTTCGCTTAACCCACGCTGCCGACAATAGAACAATTGATCTTCACCAATACGTGACGTTGTCGCTTCATGTTCAAGCTGTGCTGAGTTGTTCATTACCTCAACATAAGGGAAAGTATGCGCACCACACTGCGTACCAATTAACATGGAATCACATTGGGTAAAGTTACGGGCATTTTGCGCACTAGGGAGTACTTTTACGAGTCCGCGGTAACTGTTTTGGCTTTTACCTGCTGAAATACCTTTAGAGATAATGGTTGATTTGGTATTTTTGCCAATGTGGATCATCTTAGTCCCTGTATCTGCCTGTTGGCTGCCATTCGTTAAAGCAACCGAGAAAAATTCAGCTGTCGAATTATCCCCTTTTAAAATTACACTTGGATATTTCCATGTGATTGCAGAACCTGTTTCTGATTGCGTCCATGACATTTTGGCGTTTTCACCTTCACAGATAGCTCGTTTAGTCACAAAATTAAGGATACCGCCTTCACTATCGCCACCAGAGAACCAATTTTGAACAGTAGAGTATTTAACTTCAGCATCTCTATGGATAATGACTTCAACCACTGCGGCATGAAGCTGATAGCTATCACGAACAGGCGCAGAACAACCTTCGATATAACTGACATAACTGCCTTCATCAGCAACCAAAATTGTTCGTTCAAATTGGCCTGTTTGAGCCGCATTAATACGGAAATAAGTCGATAATTCCATTGGGCAACGAACCCCTTTGGGAATATAGACAAAAGTACCATCAGAGGCGACCGCAGCGTTGAGTGCAGCAAAGTAGTTATCATGGCTTGATACAACAGTACCTAAATATTGACGCACTAAATCAGGATATTCTTGAATTGCTTCACTGAATGAACAGAAAATAATACCGTGTTCGGCAAGTTCTTCACGATAGGTTGTTGAAACAGAAACAGAGTCAAAAATAGCATCAACAGCAACAGCTTGCCCTTCTCTTACAGGTACACCGAGTTGGTTAAAAGCATCTTCAACTTCTTTGGTTAAATAGTCTTGTGTGGCTTGTTTATCACTCGCAATTGCTTCATTTGTACCACCAGCACAACTACCATTAGCACAACATGAACTACAAGATGGCGCTGAATAATAGCTATAATCTTGATAATTGAGTGATGGGTAATCTGCTTTTAGCCAATGAGGTTCTTCCATTTCTAACCAATGGCGATAAGCATCTAAACGAAATTCCAACATCCACTCGGGTTCGTTTCTTTTGGCTGATATTGCACGCACAACCGCTTCATTTAATCCTTTTTCTAAGGTGTCGGTTGAGATATCAGTATAAAAACCTTCTTTATAGTGGTGATCGCTTAGCCATCCCTGAACTTCATCACCAATTTCAACATTGCTCTGAGACATAATCTGACTTCACTATGTTATACCCCGAAGCTCTCACCACATCCGCAGACGTTTTGAGCTTTAGGATTATTAAATTTAAACATTTGATTAAGCCCTTCACGAACATAATCAACAACTAACCCATCGATAAATGGCATTGCTTTTAATGAAACAAAGAGTTTTGCTCCATTATGTTCATAAACACATCCGCAGACGTTTTGAGCTTTAGGATTATTAAATTTAAACATTTGATTAAGCCCTTCACGAACATAATCAACAACTAACCCATCGATAAATGGCA
>NZ_MIIZ01001376.1:0-367 GCF_001743005.1 Shigella sp. FC1967
CACCTTTAGATCGCACACACGCCTATCTGTCCAATTTGGGCAGTTTGAGAAACCAGCTTTCCATCCCCCCCCTTTTAGAATGGGCTCATCGACAATTTTTGATGAGGAACGACACGATGAGACAACTGATAGCAATTCTGGGAGTGGCAATTCTGGCCGGGTGTGCCTCTAACGCCCCCGAGCAAAAGCCTCAGCCCCAGACTGCCCTGCCGAAAATGACAAACCTGCCCGAGTTAGCCGGGAACTGTCGATGGCATGGGACAACATGGGGGCGCGGTGGTGCTGCATTACGTCAACCTGGTTATATCCATGTGCTGGGCGACGGTAATGTCAGCGCAACGATGAACAAGGTCAAAGATGACTCCGC
>NZ_MIIZ01001377.1:0-366 GCF_001743005.1 Shigella sp. FC1967
GGGGCTGTGTATGGCCGGTACTGCCATCGCGGCTCCTGATGTGCTCAATGACGACGCAAAGCTCAAGAACCTTGAGAAGGTGTGTCCCGACTGTAAGATGGTGGCAAAAGATGTACTCAATCTGCGGGTTGAAAACTGCCAGCTCAAAGACACTTCCAGTGCAATGATGATTGGCACCATGCAAAATGACCCTATGTTTTCGTTTATGCTGGCAGTACACACAGCGGCAGGCTCGGAGGCATACAAAACGGTAGTTGGTGCCGCTGGCAACCATGTTGACTGTGAAAACCCGTTGAACTGGATCAAGCTGACCCAGCAAGCGATTAAAGGAGGCAAAGTCTAATGCGTAAGAGAGATTTCTTTTTT
>NZ_MIIZ01001378.1:0-366 GCF_001743005.1 Shigella sp. FC1967
TGCAGACTCCAATCCGGACTACGACAGACTTTATGAGTTCCGCTTGCTCTCGCGAGGTCGCTTCTCTTTGTATCTGCCATTGTAGCACGTGTGTAGCCCCTACTCGTAAGGGCCATGATGACTTGACGTCATCCCCACCTTCCTCCGGTTTATCACCGGCAGTCTCCTTTGAGTTCCCACCATAACGTGCTGGCAACAAAGGATAAGGGTTGCGCTCGTTGCGGGACTTAACCCAACATTTCACAACACGAGCTGACGACAGCCATCGCAGCACCTGTCTCAGCGTTCCCGAAGGCACTCCTCTATCTCTAAAGGATTCGCTGGATGTCAAGAGTAGGTAAGGTTCTTCGCGTTGCATCGAATTAA
>NZ_MIIZ01001379.1:0-364 GCF_001743005.1 Shigella sp. FC1967
TGCTCACCAGAACTCATTTCATCTAGAGTATGAGTATCGCCGTTAGCAAGTTTGACCTGCTGACGTTGCCCCGGTTGAATTTCCTCTACAATGACTTTTCCAGAGAAGAACTGATTCAGTGTTTTTATCATTTCAGGGTAGAGCGCAGGGAGTGTCGCTTTCATATTGAACAGTGATGCTTCAAGCTGACCCTTCCAGTCAGAGGAGGGAGAGTAAGTCGCTAACCAATTTTTACTTAAGTCATCAGGCGCTAATGAAGAAATACTTTTTTGGGGCACAATCCAACGCCGTTCTTCCGCATCCAGATAGATGATATTTGGGATTGATAGATCCATATTTGAATGAAGCATTCCTAGTACAACTT
>NZ_MIIZ01001380.1:0-363 GCF_001743005.1 Shigella sp. FC1967
GAATACCGAAGAATGTTATCACGGGAGACACACGGCGGGTGCTAACGTCCGTCGTGAAGAGGGAAACAACCCAGACCGCCAGCTAAAGGTCCCAAAGTCATGGTTAAGTGGGAAACGAAGTGGGAAGGCTCAGACAGCCAGGATGTTGGCTTAGAAGCAGCCATCATTTAAAAGAAAGCGTAATAGCTCACTGGTCGAGTCGGCCCGCGCGGAAGATGTAACGGGGCTAAACCATGCACCGAAGCTGCGGCAGCGACACTTATGTGTTGTTGGGTAGGGGAGCGTTCTGTAAGCCTGCGAAGGTGTACTGTGAGGTATGCTGGAGGTATCAGAAGTGCGAATGCTGACATAAGTAACGATAAT
>NZ_MIIZ01001381.1:0-363 GCF_001743005.1 Shigella sp. FC1967
ATTATCGTTACTTATGTCAGCATTCGCACTTCTGATACCTCCAGCATACCTCACAGTACACCTTCGCAGGCTTACAGAACGCTCCCCTACCCAACAACACATAGTGTCGCTGCCGCAGCTTCGGTGCATGGTTTAGCCCCCTTACATCTTCCGCGCGGCCGACTCGACCAGTGAGCTATTACGCTTTCTTTAAATGATGGCTGTACTTCTAAGCCAACATCCTGGCTGTCTGAGCCTTCCCACTTCGTTTCCCACTTAACCATCGACTTTGGGACCTTTAGCTGGCGGTCTGGGTTGTTTCCCTCTTCACGACGGACGTTAGCACCCGCCGTGTGTCTCCCGTGATAACATTCTTCGGTATTC
>NZ_MIIZ01001382.1:0-363 GCF_001743005.1 Shigella sp. FC1967
CTTTCGATACCGCAGCGTGATTCGGAGGTAGAGCCGGAATTTCGTTTTCCGGTACGTTTTACTACCACAATTTGCCTGTTTATCCTTTCGGAGACCGGGCTAAGTCCGAGTCAATCAAGTGGTGCATTTGGGTTAATGTCGTTGGCTGGTATTTAATGAGAACGTGACAAGCGCCTCTCACGTTGCTAAGATTGGATTGCGACGTCTAAATCTGAGCAACGAATGCACAAGATTTAGAGTACCAGAGCCCTGTGATGCTGTCACGGGGCTTTGTTACATCTGGAGCTTGGTAAACCTCATAAATTCAATTCGCAACGCTCGCCGCAAGGCGTGAACTTGTTTCACGTCGAGGAAGCGGAATTT
>NZ_MIIZ01001383.1:0-363 GCF_001743005.1 Shigella sp. FC1967
TTTTTTACCTAGATTTTATCGGTGAACAATAACACCTAAACTCTCAACAAGCTGAAGCGCCTGCTCTCCATCCAACTTCACTCCATCTAAATTAATTCGCCTTGCATCAAGCTCGCCAAGCGCCCCCACCCGTTAAATCACAACCAGTAAAATCAGCCAAAGACCAATCAAACGATGAAAAACTCCCCACAAGAAAGATCGGAGCCACGAAACACGGCGCCAGTTATCACAGTGCCATTCCAGCGATTTTCCCACAGTTCGCACTTTTCTAATATGACTCTAGAAAAATTAGCGTAACTAAGATTTGTCTTGGTTATATAAGCACTACAAAACCATGACCTTGTAGTTATCATATTCATAAAA
>NZ_MIIZ01001384.1:0-362 GCF_001743005.1 Shigella sp. FC1967
AAAAAACGCCTCCTGAGACAAATTGCAAAACACCAAACAACAGAAGAATGGATAATAATCCAGTCACTATTTTCATTCGGCTAAACATAATTTCCCTTTTTATAATAAACGGTAATGAGCAAGTTATCGGCAGACTTAAGAGAAACTTTATAGGATTATTACGAGCTTGTAGTAAATTAGCCCAGGTTTCATCTAGGCGTTCACGTTGATCTTGTATTGTCAGTGTTTTATTAAGGTCGTTTCTGTCTCAACAATATTTGAGTAAAAAACGCCTCCTGAGACAAATTGCAAAACACCAAACAACAGAAGAATGGATAATAATCCAGTCACTATTTTCATTCGGCTAAACATAATTTCCCTTT
>NZ_MIIZ01001385.1:0-361 GCF_001743005.1 Shigella sp. FC1967
GTCTGGTGGGTAGTTTGACTGGGGCGGTCTCCTCCTAAAGAGTAACGGAGGAGCACGAAGGTTGGCTAAGCATGGTCGGACATCATGCGGTTAGTGCAAGGCATAAGCCAGCTTGACTGTGAGAGTGACGGCTCGAGCAGGTACGAAGTAGGTCTTAGTGATCCGGTGGTTCTGAATGGAAGGGCCATCGCTCAACGGATAAAAGGTACTCCGGGGATAACAGGCTGATACCGCCCAAGAGTTCATATCGACGGCGGTGTTTGGCACCTCGATGTCGGCTCATCACATCCTGGGGCTGAAGTAGGTCCCAAGGGTATGGCTGTTCGCCATTTAAAGTGGTACGCGAGCTGGGTTTAGAACG
>NZ_MIIZ01001386.1:0-12754 GCF_001743005.1 Shigella sp. FC1967
GTATTATTATTTTGATGTTGAATATTAATACCGGATTGAGGTGTTGCTAATTTCCACATTCCTTTTATGGTAATTGTACTACTTGTTGGTTTAGGATCGGCTGTCAGCCATTGGCGAGAATAAATACTTACCTCAACCTGATTCCCCTTATTATCAACTTGATCCGCTTCAATACCTTGATATAAATTTAAATCAGGATTAACAATACTCAGCGTTAATTGTTGTTTTTGTATTTTAGCCATTACCATCGTTGGTGAGTTGCTCGATAATAATAAAGCTTGAGGGGAATTAATTTCGGTTGCTTCAAAGAATGCGTATCCCTCTTCTTGGGTTATTTTATCTTTTACAGCATGAAGCTGCTTATTATGTTGTAATACAGTGTATTCAGGTACTTTATTATCTTGTGATTCAATCGCTATCGCATACTCATAAGTTGCATTACTCGGCGCATTGCCATGAGAGATCACGGCTGTTGCAAATAGTTGTTCTGTTGGTTTTGAATTTCTATCATCAAGAGAATGCTGTTTTTGATAACTAAATTCTACCGTTTGCCCTTTACTCAACTTATATAAATTGCCCGCAGGATCAATTAAGGTATCTGCATTATTTAAAGTTAATTGAGTACCTAATTGGTTTACCTTTTTATCATTAATGATCACCGATTGTAATTTAGGAACGGCAAACTGGAATAGTGTTGTTTCTGTTGTATGTTGTTTATCATTATTTTCAATACCCGATCCTAACGCAATGACTCTATTATCAAATAAGAAATAGGATTTATTAGCCCTTAAGCTTTGCTGTTGATATTTACTGTGACCATGTAATTTCATGGCAAACATACTGTTATTATTAAGTGTATTAGCACCAGAATAGCTTTCTGTTGAAAGTAACATTTCTTCAATACCCGCAGCGGGTAATTGATTAAGTTTTGCCTCAAGTTCGTTATAGGGAAGATGAATTGTGGTTGTTCCTGGGTATCGATTCCAATCCCATCCAGCATGACTAAATCCTGATTGGGCTAAATCAGTAGGAATAATTTCCAATTGACCATACTGTAAATAGCGCCCATAGCGATTGTTATTTTCATAACTTTCATTACCAACCAGATAACGACTAAAACCACGAGCAATCGCAAGCCAGCTTTGCTGCGGTGATTGAGTTGATGCCCTGCGTTGCATTGCCATTGATGCATAATTCATGGACCATGCACCAACAGGTTCACTTTCAGCTTTAATACCTTCAAAATATGCTTTGTTGTCTAATTTTGCATAAGCGGCGGATAATGTGGGATCTAATTTCTGTTTACCATCAGGGGTTCCTGCTAATGCCATCCATTTAAATGGAGCAATACCTATTTTATGTAATCCAGTGGGATGACGACCACTTAATACCACCGGAATTTGCGTCTCTTTAGTGTAGATACGCATTTTTAATAAAACATCTTTTAAACGCTCATGTGCTGAAGTTGATAAGCGAAAAGGTGAATCGCTCAATGCATAAACACTCGGCGCTAAACCACCAAATGCGTCTTTAGCGTAAGCTGGGTAATGTTGTGAATGATGAAAAATAGAACCATCAGGTTTGAAGCCACCAGCAACTCCTTTTGAACTTAGTATGGTTTTATTTAACCAGTTTTGCAGTTGTGCTAAGGCGAGTTGGCGCTGTTGATAATCTGGTAACATCAGTAAGCTTTTTATCATCCATTGCAATTGAGTATTGAGAATATCGACATTTGCATCAACGATTTCATTATCTTTTTCAAAAATTCGCCCTGTGGCGTTGTACCACATCATTGCCTGTTGAGTGGGAGCTAAAAGGTTATTTTTTGCCAGAATATGACGACCAATAAACCATGCATCAAAAAGTTCTCTGGTTTGATATCCAACATGAGTAATAATTTGATAACCACTACCTCGTGTAAAACCTTGTTCAAGAACGTAACGAGTCCCTAATAAATAAAGATCTTCTAATCTTTTTCTATCGGCTACCGACAAGGAATTACTACGCAAATAAATAGCCGTTTGGAGAAGCGTTTTACCAACATCTCTTAGCATATTGGTATCAAGCAATGTTTCTTTCGTCTCTTCACTAAATACACCTTCAACTTTCATAAAGTTTTGTCGGTTAGGGTGATCGAGTGCTTTTCCTGTTATTGAGCCATCAGCGTGTTGTGTTAATGCTAGTTTTGCCCAAAGGGCTAAATTTTTATCTAGCATGTCTGATGTAATTTTTTTATCGCTGTTAATTCCCTGATAATATTCAAAACGCTGATAAATTGATGCCATTTCAGCTTGATCATCGCGAAACTCAGTATCGAAATTTAGAGTAGGATAATGATCTTTAAACATCTGATCGTACATCAATAAAGCACTCCAGTTTTTACTGACCATCGTGTTTACTGCATTATTTACGTATGGTGCTTGATAGTCAGGAACAGCCCAACGATTGTCTAACGGTACGCTCATAATAATTTGATCAAAAAAGAGAGTTCCAGCCTGATCTGGGGCTGTTATTACTAATTGATCAAACGAACCTTTTGCAGCACCTTGCATATCACGAAAGGGAACTGCAATACCTCGCCATCCCGTAAAATTAAGCTGAGTATCAAAACTTAATGCAACGGTATTATTTTGCTTAAATTGCAATGTTAATGGGAAAGCTTGAGGTTTTTCATTATAAATCCACATCATAAAAGTGAGTGGTGTAGCTGTATTTTTATCGTCTTGGTAATTCACTATATTATTCAACGTCAATGTTGATTGTGGTTGATATTGCCACTTAAGCGATTGTTCACCATCTTTAGCGTGCTGTTTACTTAGTGATAATTGATCCTTCTCTGAGGCGGTGAGGGTATTGGGTATTTCACTTTCAAAGAGATAAATATCACCGAAAGTTTCATGAGAAAGAGAGGGAGATGCCTGTGCGGGTAATGATAAACATAAGCTTAATGCCATTACATGTGCTAAAGGTTTTTTAATTAGCATAATCAGATTTCCTGCAAATAAAAAAGGAACACAAATGCGTTCCTTTTAGTGATATCAAGAGAGAGGCGAAAGTTTGATTTCTTGTGGAATACCAAAGTAACTGGTGAAAGTGAGTTCAGTGTTATCACCTGAAACGTGATATTTTACTTTGTTATTTTTATCAGTAGGTTCAGTTGGTTGCCATTTCCCATTGACGATAACATTGATAGTCACGGCAGTTGCTGCTTTTTGTCGTGTCATATTTAAATCAGGTGTCACGGCACTAATAGTCAGCGAATTTCCTTGATGATGAGCCATCACAATCGCGGGCTTATCGACCTTTTTGATCCATTTATCTTCAATTGAAGCGGATTGATAAAAGGCATATCCCGTTATATTGCTGAGTTTATCGTAAATAATATGCACATCTTTATCTTTACGAAGAACCTGATATAACCCATTGTTTTCTTGAAACTTCTGCGCTATTTCCCCCATTTTTTCAGGCGTTGCATCTAAAAAGACCATATACTCATAACTGGAGTCTTTAGGTTGAACGCTGTGATCAATCCACGCCGAACTGAAGTTTCCTTCTGTTGGTTGGCGATTTTTATTTTCAGCTGAAGTCTGGTGTTGACGACTGACATTCACTTTTTCAGCTTGAGTAATGAGGTAACCATTACCATTGCTATCAATTAACCAATCACCTTGTGTCAGTGTTGCTTGATAAGGAAAGGTTTCAACTTTTTGCCCATTAATCCAAATGGCGTTTAATTCAGGTGTAATAGCATATTGGAATAGGGTAGTTTCAACATTTTTATTTTTATCACTACTATTAATATTGCTACCGACAAAAATTAAATGATTATCCGCCGCTAATACGGTCTTTTTCGCGGTGAAATTAGGATCAAAACGTTCAAGATTGGTCGGATAAATAAGATCAAATGCCATCATGCCATATTTACCATCAAGGGCAGATGTCCCACTAAACCCTCGCTCTCCACGTTGCATTAACGTATGAGGTTTAGGGCTATCTAACTCTTTAAGAGGAAGATGAATAGTCGTTGCTCCTGGCATTCTATTCCAATCCCAGCCTTCTTGTTGATAGCCTTGTGAAAGTTGCGAACCATTACTGACTATCTGGACTACACCATGACTTTGATAACGGCCATAGCGATTATCTTTGTTATAAATTTCAGATGACCAAACATTGGTGTTATAAGCTTTCAATGTCACCATTTTATCTTGCCAGCGATGAATACCAAAAGCACCGCCATTAAAAGCATAGAAGCCTTGAGGTAAAGCCGCTGGCGCAATAGTTTCGCCAAAAATAGTAGTCGATTCATTTTGCGTTTTATCACTAATCGCAAGATAAATAGACGCGAGCTTTTTATCTGGAGATGGTTTTGCAGACATTGCAAGCCAGTAGTAGCCTTGAGCGACGGATTTTAACGATGGTGAGTTAAAAGGATGTCGCCCCGCAAGCGGTAATCCGACTTCTGGATTACTGTAAATCCACGCCGATACCATCGCTTTTTTCAAGTTATTCCAACCGCTTTCACCCACAGCAAAGGGAGTGTCACGCAGTAAATAAATAAGCTGAGAGGCATTTTTAAAGGCAGGGAAAGAGTAACCTGGGTAGTTACCTTCATGTCGCCACGCTGTACCATCAGGACGTAAACCATCTTTACCGCCTGGAGGAACTTGAGTTAATGCACCAGTAATGTAATGACTGAAAGTATTAACTAAGTTGATGCGCTTTTGATCATCAGGTTCTAGTAGTAATAAAGCCAAGTGTTGACGAGATAAGGTGTTGAAATAGTCTAAATCCGAGCTGTTTGCGCCTACCTTCATATCAAAACTACTTTTAAACTCTCGTGAATACCATAATAATGAATCATAAACTTGAGTTTGTAGGTTTGCTTCTTTTAAAGCATCAGACATTAATAGTGTGGAAATATACCACCAACGAGAACTGTATCCCCAGTGATGGGTTGTGACTAATGCACTCCCTTTAACAAAGCCTTGATCTAATAAATGCTTTGTCATTAATAAGTACATCTGTTTTAACTGGGCTTTTTGTGTCGGATCTTTTTCAAGAACATAAGCACGGCTGATATTAAACATTAATGTTGTGTAGTTACCAAGAATGACATAATTTTCAAAAAGTGGTTTATCTTGAGAATTAAGGTTTTCTGGTTGATAAATAATAGTTTGTTTATCTGTGATCAGATGTCGCCCTTGTATTCCGCCATCCGCTAAAACACGAATATTGAGTGCTTCAAAATCACTTTTTAATTTATTAATATTTTCTTCTAGTGCGAGATTTGTCTCTTTTTCACCACCTACAAATTCATTAATTAGGCGCTGGCGAATAAGATCAACCGCTGCTAAATTTTCGGGCGTCACTGGCAACGGAGGTTGCACGTTATGAAATTGGATTTCAGGCTCTGATAAACGTGTTTTCACTTGATAATCAGACCATTGATAGCGAGCATCATCGATAGAAAACATAATACGATCGATATAGATTTCACCTTTGCTCACATTAGATGGGGCTTGAAATCGAATACTGTCAACATTAGCGCCTAAAGATCGACCAATACTGTCTTGAGTACCATCGGAAGAGGTATTCATTGCATTTAAGGTCATTTCTCTATTTTCAAGATCGTTATTTAAAGAGATCCCAACAGCACGCCAGCCAGTAAAATTCAATTTTACTTTAAAACCTGCTTGCGCTTCACTGGTTGAATTGAGCCTCTCCCCAAAGTCGATAGTGAGATAACCATCAATGGGTTTTTCGTTATAAAGCCAAAATGATAAAACGGGGGTAGATGCACGTCCCCATGCTTTAGAGGCTTCTTTATCTGTCGGTACAATAAGCTTTTTATGTAACGTAAAGTGACTTCCACCTTTCCATTTCCATAACAAGGATTGGCTTCCCATAATGCTACGTTTATCAGATAACGTCAGTGTGGAGTCTTTATCTGATGAAAAGTCTGCTAATGGGTTACTTTGCGCAAAATGGTAGATTTCTGACTGCATCAGATTTTTAGGATCAAATGCAGGATTGTTGGTGGCTGCAATCGCATTATAAGGGGCGGATAGTAGCCCCAATGTGATAGCAAGTGCAGTAAAGCGAAATATCGGCATTATTTTTCTCCTTAGAAACGCTGGCTAACAGTGAAACCAATGCGTCCTTCATTGAACTTGTCATAACGCTGATATCCCATTGTTGTACCTAAATTCAACGACTGGGTAATATCGAGATTTGTCCCTAATTCAGCACTAATAATGCCACCACCAACACGATTTCCTTTAACATCAAAGGTACTTCCCCCTGTATTAAAATAGGTGAGGCTATGACGTTGATTAATATTATTGTTACCTGCAATATCTTTGATGTAACGCAGATTAAGGGATGGTGTTAATTTGCCATAAGCGGTTTGATAGCTATTCCATAAAGCAACTGAACCACCTAATTGATTAACAGCGTAGCGTTGGCCATTAGTTCGCATAGATAATGCAGCGCCTGTTTCTTCCCATGAATCAATATTGAGCCATTGATACTGGTAAGTCAGCATCGGTTTTATATGGATGAAATCAAAATCAAAATAGGTTCCAGCATTAATTTGATAACCTAATTGCACACCAGAATAATCACCTTTTGCTTTGGTATTTCCTTGCCATCCGGTATTGCCACCGATATCTCGCTCACTATCAACTGTGTAATAACCAATATTTAAATTACCGTTTAAGAATAATGTGTCACTATACCAACCGGTATAAGGCATAAATTCAAAATGGTTAATTTCTTTACTTGCATTACGTTGTTTCGCGTCAGCTTTGGCGTAGTTATAAGCAAAAGAAACACCAATAAGCGCATCTTGGTTAATTTCGTAATCAGTACCGATTTGAATACCTGTGCGGTAGGTGTTGTAACCGTTAATGCCATCTTGATGACTTTGTGTGCCATAACCGTATAGCATGTTTGCCCAACTATTCCAGCCAGCTTCTCTTTCTTCAATCGGTAATTGGTTGTCATAACGTAAATAGCGATGAGCGATATTATTGCGCATATCTTCAACCATAATTAAGCCTGCTTGAATATCACTACCATCAGCGATAGGGGCTAAATCGTTTGATAATTCAGCAATATTATTATCGTCATTTCCAGCTGCGACTAATAGACTCAGTGCTTCGTCTGAAACTTGGCTACGCGTATTATTAAATTCATTTAAAACAGTTGGAATAACAAAATTAGCTGCCGCTAATCCGTTTTCATTGACCCCACCACGTTCAGCTGCACTAATAAAATTATTGCCACCTTCATAGCTAATACCATAACGTGCAACTAGTTGATTGCCACTAACACCACCGCTAATATTAGGTGGTGTGGTTTCTAACCATGAATCTGTTTTTTTCTAATAAAGGTGAAACATCGGGGGCAATAGCATTAGCGTCCGTAACTGTAATTCCCGCTTCATCTTTAATCGCTGAATTGGAAGAAATTAAAATAATATCTTTATTTATGATGTTATCGACACTAGTGCCTTTAAAATCTAATTTGGCTTGACTGCCTTTTTTAAAGGTAACATCCCCGTCAACATGAAGAATAGTTTCATCAGTATTGGTATTATCATCAAGGCGGAAAATTAGCTGGCTATTTTCCTTATTCATGAAATTCCCTTCCCAGTGAATTGTTCTGTCTTTTCCTTGGATAGTTAAATTGCCATGGTTTTCAATTAACGGAACTCCTGTAATTTTATACCCATCAAATAGGGCATTTTGAGCACCACCTTGATAAGCAAAATTTATTTTAGTATCCGCATGACCATTTCCTAGAATATCACCATGGATCTCACCATTGACATCACTTCTAAAACCTGTTTTCAATGTTCTAAAATCAATAGCCGCCGTTTTTCCACGAATAATGGCTCCGTCTCTGACATAAACACCGGTACCGCGTTTAGGAAATTCACCTTCAACCAATATGGCTGCGCCATTCTCACTGGTCACGTTAGCACCATTTAAGTTGATATTACTGCTAAAAGAAGCCCCTTGATTTATCTTGATGGCACTTGCACCATCCCCTGTAACCGTAATATTTTTTGTAATGGCTTGAGCTTTATATTCTGTTGACGAGCCATTAAATACAACGCCATCACCTTGGGAAACTGTAATATCTTTATTTATTTGCGCGGTATTACCGTCTTTAACATTCACGGTTTCACAAATATTTAAAGTGGGATCACATTCTGTTGCCCACGCTGAACCATAAATAGCTGATAAAATCGCAGCGCTCAAAAATAATAATTTTTTTATTTTTCACAATATAACTCCATGAACAATTGTATAGTTTTAATTATTAGAATGTTGCTCGGAATGAAACTTTGAAATAATCCTGAGTTGATTTACTACCATCATTTTTATTTTCAACTCGTTCATTATAATATTCCGTCATGACTCGCCATTGTGGTGATATTTGATAAGCCATTTGTAAGGTATAACGTGTCATATCTTTTTCGATATAAAACGCCTTTATTTGTTCTATCTTCTATTTTTCCAAAAATAGATTTACGCATTGATGGAGAAACAATTAATCCGATTGGTGTTGTCCAGTTTACATACATACGTAATTGTTGATTATGGTTTGTTTCTTTTGTGTCATATTCTTGATGTCGTATTGCTTGCTTACCACCATCAAAATAAGCAACGGTTGTATTAATATTAGGCGTGACAAAATAACGTAGACCAGGTTCAATTTCCCAACCTAAGTAATCCGTGTTTGTGACGCCATTACTACGTTTGTCTTCTTTCTTTTGTAAACCAAATAAAACACTACCAGTTAAAACCCAATCTTTATTAATTGGAAATTGGTAATTGGTTTTTGACTCATAAAAATCAATTGTTAATCGGCTACCATTATCATAATTAGTGAGGTCTTGACGTACTTTTAAACCGGGTTGGATCCAACCGTTATTTAATTTAAAACGATAACTACCCTGTAAATCATAACGCTGATAACGGTTCTTATTGTCATGTTCACGTTGACGAAAACCTACATCGAAATACCAGTTAGACTTATCGGGATTAATATTAAAATCTACACGATAACCAGAATAGTTATTGGGAGTATCGTAATCTGCTGTTTCCCAAGAAAACATGGCGTTGACATTAGCTGCCTGAGAATGAAAAGAAGTTAAACCTAAGCCAAGAAAAGGTAAAAAAAGAGCAATACGAAGTTTGTTCATGGTGTATATCCAATTCTTTATTCGCTTTTATTTGTGTCAATTTTTAGGTGTAGGACATCTTTCCCTTTATTTTATTAAAAGGATTTTTTATATCAGCGAATTGGGTTTATATATAGCGCCATAAAATTATGGCGCAGATATTTTTATTATTTTTCTTTACATGTTGATATTGTTTTATTTAATTTGTTGGTTGTTGTCCGTAATGAATTCAGTGGCGCGCCAAGAATCTCCTGTTTTTTTCCAACCAAGGGGTTAATTCTTCTTTAATTAATTTCTCAATTAAAGGCATATTATCTTTGGCTATATTTTTCATTTGATATGGATCGTTCACATTGTCATATAAAGTATATTTTAATGGTTGCCCATCTTGTCTATCTATAACCAAAGTATGAGTTTTTGTTCTTACACCTCGTTTACCGAATGAAGGCTCACCATAAGGAATAAAAAGATAAAGCTGAGAATTTGCTGTGTCACCTTTGCCTGTGATTACTCTATCCGCAAGATCAGTACCTTCTACTGAATCAGGGATCCATTCTGATAACCCAAGTAGTCCTAAGATAGTTGGGTAAATATCAGGTGCTGACATTAATGCATCGTCAGAGCCTGGTTTAATTTTACCCGGTAAACGAAACATCATAGGAACACGCATGGATTCTTCATAAGGATTATTTTTTGTTGCTTGTCCATTTGCGCCCAAGCAACTGCCATGATCAGAGAAGAAAACGACGAGAGTATTATCAGCAAGACCTTGTTTTTCTAATTCATCTACGATGCGACCAAATTGCTCATCAACACCGTTGACCATTGCCATATATTCTTTGAAATATTGAGGACCATAGCCTTCTTGATATTCAGAATCCCACTGCACATTAGGGCGTGTATTTAGCTCTTTTGATGTTTTACCTTGATAAGCATCGAGGTATTTTTTCGGTACTTGATCATAAGGTGAATGCGGTGGATTCATTGAAACCACTAATGCAAAAGGTTTTGAATTATCTCTAAATTGATTGTTTTCATTTTTGAGGAACTTAATTGCCATATCAGCTTCATGTTCAGGTCCCCATTGATCAATGTAAATTGGTTTATCACGAGGGGTATCGTTTGCCCAATACATTGGTTTTAAATGTAAATCATAAGTGCCATAAGAATACCAAAAATCAAAACCATGGCGTCTATCTGGTGCTGCCCATTCGTTCCAATAACGACCTTCCATTGGGTTATTATAACTTTCAATAAATGGTTCGTAAGGTGCGTCAAGGTGCCACTTACCAATATAGCCAGTGCTGTAATCGAGAGATTTTAAAACATCAGACCAACATTTTGCATAAGGTGATAAATCAATACCTACTTTGCCACCATAATCATGTGCATTTCCTGTAATGCCATTGCGAACAGGGTATTGGCCAGTCATAAACATGCCACGAAATGGGGAACAAAGAGGGTAGTTTGAAGCCATCTGCGTCATTACTTTGGCTTGCTTCGCAAATTTGTTCAAATTAGGTGTAATTGAAGGATCTTCCCCCATAAACTGTAATGCATGAGCACGCATTTCATCTGGGAAAACAATTAATAGGTTAGGGGCATTTTCTGGACGCGATCGCGTGTTAGAAGTCGAACTCCCTGAATTAGCAATAACAGGGGTAGAGACAGTCATTGCTGCACCGCTGGCTGCGAGTCCTTTGATAAAAGTTCTGCGGGAAACAGTCATTGCTTCCTCCTATTTTACGTTTACTTTCGATTTGGTGTCTTTTATCTTATTTATACTTTTTGTATAAGATCAAAAAGTAAGTTAACGAAAGATCTAGAATTGAAAGGGAGATCACAGAATGATGTCAAATTGTAAGCAATTTGACAGCTAAAATAAGAGTTGGAATATTGTTAAGAATAGATTAACTTTTTATTGGTTTTTATATCTCATTGATTTTTATTGTTATTTTTTGTTTTGTGATGTCGGTTGCAAAAATACCGAATAGCTTCCATTTTCAGCCAGAAAATAGGATCACAGATTGTGTAAGTATTTTTCTTTCGTTTGTTTTCATTGTCCTTTTATTATCCACCAGGACGTATCTTTAAACTCAAAGCTTTTAACAAGCTTCATGCCTAATTTTTGATGTGCTTTTAGTGACCGAATATTTTCGCTATTAATGAATGCAATAGGGTTTCCGCCATGTAAAGAACAGATCTGTTGGTAGAGATCTTTTAATAGTGATTTTCCTCGATGTAATTCATCAATACAAACAGGGCCATAAAACCAATTGTTTTGCGTTATTTCAGGAAAGCGTTGATTAATAGCTTGAGCAACTGGAGGGATCGAAAAAGAGGTAACAGGAAAGCTAAAAACAACAGCAACAATCTTTTCTTGATAAAATGCAACAACAGCGCTAGTACTACTCTGATACATCGCCTCAACTTTATTTAAAGGGTATTCACCATATAATCCACCTTGCTGAGATTCAGAATTTTTTTGTAATAATAGTGCTACTGCACTAATATCTTTAGCCGTCATTTTTTGAAATATATAATTCATTTTTTATTCCTTTTTACTCTATTTTATAATCCTAGTATATAAAAAATAATGTACATTACAAAAAATATATCAGAAACACTAAAGTTATACTTATCAATTATTAGAATGATTTATTTATTATCAATTAAAATATTTTTATTATAAATAAGCAGTAATTTTATTTAAATTATTACTGCTTTAATTATAAAGTTATTTTTTTTATAATCTGATTATAGTAAAGAAAATTGTTTACCAACCATAAGCTAGTCCACCACCAATAATAATTTCTTTTTCGCTATTAATGGATGAGTTTAGTCTAAATGCAATATCGTTATTGGGCTTATATTGCACACCTCCGGCAAATGCGGTGCCGGTTCGATAATTACTAATACCAATTCCACCACTTAATGTGTGATGAGCGAGATAAGGAATGCTCGTCATTGCAACTGATGAGGCAATACCGGCAAATACTTTTTTTTTCTAACGCGATAATTTCTTTGTCTAACGTTGCTATTGAGTCTGTTATTTCAGCTGATCTTTTTCTGTAATAACTGTCAAAATCATTAACATGAGTTTTGAGATTACTGATATCTGCACTGACCGTTCTCTTTAGCTGATTGATGGTATTATTTGTTGCTATTCTATTTTTATCTACCATTTTTTTAGTTTGAATAAGATTAACGGCATCTGTATTGTTTTTTCCATCACTAATATTAACTAGTCGAGAAGTGTATTTATTTTCAATATTACCAAACGATACTGTATTTTCTTCTGTTGCTAATGAGTTAGGACCAATAGCAACTGAGTATGTATTTGTAGCTTGGCTATTGGTTCCTATTGCAATTGAACCGTTACCAGATGCATTACTTTGGTCACCTAGTGAAATACTGGGAATATTAACAATGACGGGTTCTTCTCTATTTTTCTTTATTGAATGTGTATTCGAGTAGGAGAAATTTGGAAATAAGAAAACAATTAAAAATAATTTTTTAAATAACATTTAATCTAATCCTTTAATAATCTTTGGTTGGTAT
>NZ_MIIZ01001387.1:0-26546 GCF_001743005.1 Shigella sp. FC1967
CGCTATTATAGGGTATAGTCAATCATTAAAAGCTGACTTTCAGCAGTTAATTCAAATTCAGCAGGCAGGGCAGGAACTTTTTTATTTTATTTGAACAAATGTCTGATAAATCACCTGACTATTTCGCATCTAACTCAAAAATAATGACACGTTCACTTTTAAAATCTGAAGGTTGTCAGCTAATAGAAGGTTATGTTGCCAATAATATATTACCTGAAATAGGGCTGTTTTACTGGTCATGCTATTAATAAGATGAGGATCTGATGTTTCATATATATCACTCAAATCAGTTGTCATTACTAAAGTCACTTATGGTGCACTTTATGCAGACCAGACCACTTTCTTCTCCTTTTGAACAAGAAGTGATCCTTGTACAAAGCCCCGGCATGTCTCAGTGGTTGCAAATCCAGCTAGCTGAAAGCTTGGGTATTGCTGCTAATATCCGCTATCCATTACCAGCAACCTTTATTTGGGAAATGTTTACTCGGGTATTATCAGGTATACCTAAAGAAAGTGCTTTTACTAAAGATGCCATGACATGGAAATTAATGGCATTGCTGCCTGAATTTTTATCTCATGACGAATTTAAACCCTTACTGCATTATCTTGATGATGATGAAGACAAACGTAAGCTTCATCAGCTAGCAGGGCGTGTGGCTGACTTATTTGACCAATATTTAGTTTATCGTTCAGATTGGTTAGCTTCGTGGGAAAAAGATGAGTTAATCGAAGGGCTGAGTGAAAACCAACGTTGGCAAAAAATATTGTGGGTAGCATTACAGCAATATACAAAAGATCTTAATCAGCCTGAATGGCACCGCTCTAATCTTTATCAGCAATTTATTTCGACATTAAATAATGCAAAAGAAGGGGAGCTTCAACACTGTTTTTCACCGCGTATTTTTATTTGTGGGATTTCAGCGCTACCTCAAGTTTATTTACAGGCATTACAAGCGATAGGACGTCATACCGAGATCTATTTACTCTTTACCAATCCTTGTCGTTACTATTGGGGAGATATTCAAGATCCTAAATTTCTCTCCCGTCTTAATAGTCGAAAACCACGCCATTATAAGCAGTTACATGAATTGCCTTGGTTTAAAGACGAAAAAAATGCGTCTTCGTTATTTAACGACGAGGGTGAGCAAAATATCGGTAATCCACTATTAGCGTCATGGGGAAAATTGGGTAAAGATAATCTTTATTTCCTCTCTGAACTTGAATATACCGATGTGTTAGATGCGTTTGTTGAGATCCCAAGAGATAATTTACTTCATCAATTGCAAGCTGATATCCTTGATTTGGAAGATTTTTCACAATTAGGGACAACACTTGAAACTTATGAGTGTAGTGAAAATAAACGTGTGATTTCGCCAGATGATCACTCACTGACGTTTCATGCAAGCCATAGCCCACAGCGCGAAGTGGAAGTGTTACAAGATCAATTACTGCATTTACTAGAACAAGATCCTGAATTATTACCGCGTGATATTATTGTGATGGTTGCGGATATCGATAGCTATACACCTTATATTCAAGCTGTGTTTGGTAATGCGCCTTCAGAACGTTATCTTCCTTTTGCTATTTCAGATAGAAAAGCACGTCAAGCACACCCCGTATTACAAGCTTTTATTACGTTATTAGAGCTTCCTCAAAGTCGTTTTACCGCTGAACAAGTGTTGGCACTGCTTGAAGTTCCTACTTTGGCTGGGCATTTTTCTATTTTTGAAAATGAACTAAAACTACTACGTCGTTGGGTCGACGAATCAGGAATACGCTGGGGATTAGATGATGAGAATGTGGCTTCCTTCTTATTACCCATCACGGGAAAAAACACGTGGGAATTTGGCTTGCTACGGATGTTGCTTGGCTATGCGATGGAAAGTGAAAATGGTCCTTGGAAAGGCGTTCTTCCTTACGATGAATCGAGTGGATTAGTTGCTGAATTAGCAGGACATCTTGCAGATTTTCTTTATACATTAAGTGATTGGCGTACACGTTTGAGTGAAACCCGTTCATTAGAAGCATGGCTAGAAATTGGACAACAATTAGTTGATGCGTTTTTTGAGTCTGATGAGGAGACAGAATTAGTTTTAGCGCTGATTACTCAACAATGGCAGAAAGTAATTGAGAATGGATTGAAAGCGCAATATCAAGATGAAATTCCACTAGTCCTTATTCGTGATGAATTAACCGTTCGATTTGATGATGAAAAAATTAGCCAGCGTTTTTTAGCGGGTAGCATTAATTTTTGTACATTAATGCCTATGCGCTCCATTCCCTTTAAGGCGGTATGTTTATTAGGCATGAATGATGGTGTTTATCCCCGTAATATTCAGCCATTAGGGTTTGATTTAATGGCAGAAAAACGCCGTCGTGGTGATAGAAAACGTCGTGATGATGACCGCTATTTATTCCTTGAAGCGCTTAGTTCAGCTGAAAAATACCTTTATATCAGTTATATCGGAAAATCGATACGTGACGATCGAGAATGTAATCCATCAGTTTTAATCAAAGAGTTACAAGATTATATTGGGCAAAATTTCCGTTTACCAGAGGATGGGGCACTCAATGTCGATGATAGTGCGATCCGTATAAACCAGCATTTATTAACACAACATACCCGTGTTCCTTTTGCTCAAGAAAATTTCCGAATCGATGCTTCTTTTCGTTCTTATGCCGCGGAATGGTTACCCGCTGCCAGTGGGCAAGGAGAAGTTCATCAAAGTTTTACGGAATCACTTAATGATGATGACACAATAGATCATGTTTCTGTTGATGCGTTGGCACGCTTTTATCGTCATCCTATTCGTGCTTTCTTCCAACAAAGATTAAAAACAAACTTTGTTATTGAAGAAACAGAATTACCTGAAGAAGAGCCATTTGTGATAAATGCGCTTCAACGTTATCTATTGAATCAATGGTTGTTAAAAGCATTGATTGATCAAACCTCAACAGAAGCACTATTTGAGCGTATTAAAGCCGCTGGTCAACTTCCTGCAAGCGCATTTGGGCAGATTTATTGGGAACAGCAAATAGAAGAATTACTGCCTTTAGCTGAAAAGATAAGAAGTGAACGATCAGCCACACATTCTGTCACATTAGAGCAACGCTTTAGTGCAATGCCATTGACTGGTCGTTTAAATGAGGTACAAGCTGATGGTTTATTACGCTGGCGACCAGCCAGCTTAACGGCTAATGACTTATTACAGCTTTGGATTGAGCACCTAGTCTATTGTTTGAAAGAGGGCGCGGGGGAAAGCCGGTTTTACGGCAGAAGAGAGACTCAATGGTGTTTATTACCTGTTGATCCTGACATTGCCTATTCAACTTTAGATCAGTTGATCAGTGATTATAAACAAGGATTAAACAGCCCATTAGCACTGTTTGCAAAAAGTGGCTGGGCTTGGTTACAAGCTTGCTATGATAAAAAATCACAAGCATTTTTACTTGATGATGAAGAAACACTTGAAAAAGCAGAATTAGTGCTGATGCAACATTTAACGGATAGCTATAATCGAGATGGTGAAATGAGTGACATGTATGTTCAGCGTGCTTTCTCTCAATTAGACGAGCCGTTTTTACAAACAGTCAAACAGACGGCATTAACAATATTTAAACCAATAATTCCATTTCTGAAAAAATAAGGGAGCTCATATCAGATGAGAAAATACTGCTCGCAACTATGGATCATGTTGCTATTGATGCTCGTGAGTATCAACAGCTTTGCTGCTGATCCACTCTGGCAAGTCTTGCCTGATAGTATTGAAAAAAGTGAGAGCGATCCACGGCAATATCAAGCGATTAAACTACCTAATGAAATGACCGTATTACTGGTTTCTGATGAAAAAGCCGTTAAATCATTAACGGCGGTTGCATTACCTGTTGGTGCATTAGAAGATCCAGATAGTCAGCAAGGTCTTGCACACTATTTAGAGCATATGGTGCTAATGGGATCGGTGAAATATCCTCAATCAGGCAGTATGTCTGAATTTTTACAAAAGAATGGCGGTTCTCATAATGCGAGTACTACGACTTATCGCACTGCATTCTATTTAGAAGTGGAAAATAGTGCTATTAATGAAGCAGTTGATCGCCTTGCTGATGCTTTAGCTGAACCTTTACTTGATCCTAAAAATGCAGATCGTGAACGTAATGCTGTTAATGCAGAATTGACAATGGCGCGTGCGCGCGATGGTATGCGTTTTTGGCAAGTCAGAGCCGAAACGTTAAACCCCTTACATCCAAGTTCTCGCTTTATGGGGGGGAATCTGGAGACATTAAGTGATAAGCCAAATAGTAAGCTTCAAGATGAACTAATAAAATTCTATCAAAAACACTATTCTGGCAATTTAATGAATGGTGTTATTTATAGTAATAAATCACTTGATGAATTATCTAAATTAGCTGCAAATACTTTCGCTCGTATCCCGAATAAAAAGGCAGATGTACCTGTCACCACAGTACCTGCTATGACGGATAAAGAAAAAGGGCTAATGATCCATCTGGTACCCGCTTTACCACAAAAAACCTTACAGATTGAATTTGGTATTGATAATAATGTCGCTGATTTTCGTAGCAAATCTGATGAATACATTGGCTATTTAATCGGTAATCGTAGCGCTGGTACATTAGCAACATGGCTACAAGATCAAGGTTTAGCTGAAAGTATTAGTGCATTTTCTGAGCCATATATTGACCGTAACCAAGGCTCATTTACGATTTATGTTGCGTTGACAGATAAAGGTTTAGCGCAAAAAGACAAAGTGATTTCCGCTATCTTTTCGTATATTCGTTTAATTCAAACCGAAGGTATTAGTCAGCGTTACTTTGATGAAATTGCGAATGTATTAGATCTTTCATTCCGTTATGGCTCTATTGTAAGAGATATGAATTACATAGAAGGTATTTCGGATATGATGTTGCGTTATCCAATCAAAAATATCCTAAATGCGGATTATCTTGCTGATAATTATGAACCTTCAGCAATCCTTTCTCGTCTTGATTCTCTTACACCAGAGAAAGCGCGCATTTGGGTAATAAGCCCTAATGAACCTTCTAACAAACAAGCCTACTTTGTTAATGCTCCTTATCAGGTTGATAAAATTACAGATAAGCAATTAAAAACATGGCAAACATTATCGGATGATATCTCTTTATCACTGCCAGCACTTAACCCTTATATTCCTAATAATCTTTCACTGATTGATGGGGATAGCAACATCATCAAACCCCAATTGTTGTGGCAAGATAAAAGCGCTCGCTTGTTTTATATGCCATCGCACTATTTTTCTGATGAGCCTAAAGCCAGTGTGACATTAAGTTTAGTGAATAAGACATCAGACATTACTGTTAAGCAGCAAGTGACACAAACCTTAACGGATTATCTCGCTGGTTTAGCATTAAGCGAATTATCTTACCAAGCGTCTGTTGCTGGAATGAATATCTCATCTTCATCAGGGCAAGGTATTGATTTTTCAATGAATGGCTATACACAGCATTTACCAGAACTTGTGAATGCGACACTAAAAAGCTATATGAGTTTTGAACCGACGCAAGAAGAGCTCGAACAGGCTAAATCTTGGTATCGTGAACAACTTGAAGTGACTCATAACCTAAAAGCATTTGAAGCAGCTATGTTGCCGGCTCGCCGATTAAATACGATCCCGTACTATGAAGAAGCTGACAAACTCAAAGCATTAGGGTCAATTACACTGCAAGATATTATTGATAATCGCCGTGAAGTCATCAAAAACGCAGCGCTTCAAGCACTGATTATTGGTAACTTAACACCAGAGCAAAGCCGCGATATCGCGAAATCTGCACACGAATTATTAGGTAATCAAGGCACAGAATATTGGATCGGTGAAACGTTAGTATTCAATAAATTAAATGCGGTTGAATTCCAAAATAAATCGAAGAGCACAGATAACGCATTAGGGGAGCTTTATATCCCAACAGGTTATAGCCGCCTTGAAGGTCAGGCTATTTCTTCAGTACTCGCGTCTGTTATCAAACCTTGGTTCTATGATCAATTAAGAACAGAAGAACAGTTAGGTTATGCTGTCTTTGCTTATCAAGGTACGATGGGGGAACAATCTGGTCTCGGTTTTTTACTGCAGAGTAATGCAAAACCGCCTGTCTATTTAAATAAGCGTTATAACGCATTTTATCAACAAGCCTACGAACGTTTGAAGAAAATGAACGAGGCTGATTTTAATCAGTATAAACAGGCGATTATTACCGAAGTTAAACAGCCACCTCAAACATTCTATGAAGAAGTTTCTCTTTATCGCACGGATTTCAACCGTAATAACTTAAAATATGATGGACGTGAAAAATTATTAGCTGAACTTAATAAAGTCACGTTAAAACAAGCTATTGAATTTTATGAAAAAGCAATTATAAAACCGAATGGATTTATTTTTGTCTCTCAAGTTATCGGTAAAGATGGCAAAGATGCTGATTATGCTGAAAATAAACAATGGAAACGTTACGCCACGGTAAGCGAATTACAAAAAACCTTACCTGTTGAGGAAATTAAAGAGTGAGTGAAGTGATACAGGCACAGCCATTAAATCCTTATACACTTCCTCTGTACCAAAGGCGCCTCATTGAGGCGTCTGCTGGGACAGGAAAAACGTATACAATAGGGTTATTGTATTTACGGTTGCTTCTTGGATTAGGCGGAGAGTCTGCATTCTACCGTCCTCTCAGTGTTGAAGAGATTTTAGTTGTGACATTCACGGATGCGGCGACAGATGAATTACGAGCCCGTATCCGTAAAAATATCCATGAACTAAGACTTGCCTGTATCCGTCATTATGTTGATAGTGGTGATAAAACATACCAAGAATTACTCAAACAAATCCCAAATAAAGAGTTAGCCGCGCAGTGGTTATTAGAAGCTGAGCGTCAAATGGATGAAGCGGCTATTTATACTATTCATGGATTTTGCCAGCGTATGTTGGCAAACAATGCCTTTGAATCAGGTGTATTGTTTGAACAAGTCTTGATCCAAGATGAATATGAGCTGAAAAAACGTGTTTGTGCTGATTTTTGGCGTCGACACTGTTATCCCCTTTCTTATGACGTTGCTAATGCGGTTAGCCAGATTTGGTCTGGTCCAGAGCAACTGCTTTATGAAATACAGCCTTATTTACAAGGTGAAATGCCAGAAATTGAAGGTGTGGCATTAGACAGCGAAAATGAGTCAGTGAAAGAGCGCCACCAAGCGGTTATTGAAGCTATTAACAAGGTGAAAACGCGTTGGAATGCACATCATCATGAAGTTGAAGCATGGATAACAGCTTCTGGTGTTGATAAACGCAGTTATAACAGTCGTTTCTTACCTAAATGGATTGAAGAAATCACGTTATGGGCGGCAACATTTGAAACAAAAAGTTATCAATTACCTGATTGTTTAATTCGTTTTTCTCAAGAAACGTTAAATGAGAAAGCGACCAAAGGTCCTGCACCAGAGCATATTCTTTTTGTTGAAATTGAACGATTAACAAAGCAGAGCTTGACTCTGCGGGATGTTATTCTGGTCAACGCGATCCCAGAAATACGCCAAGGCATTGAAAATGAAAAGATGCGTCGTGGTGAAATGGGATTTGATGATTTATTAACACGCTTAGATAGAGCATTGAAACGTGAAGGGGGGACGTTTTAGCGCACGCTATTCGTGAACGCTACCCCGTTGCAATGATCGATGAGTTTCAAGATACGGATCCTCAACAATATCGTATTTTTGATGCAATTTATGGTGAGCATGAAACCAGTGGATTGTTGTTTATCGGTGATCCCAAACAGGCAATTTATGCTTTCCGTGGTGCGGATATTTTTACTTATATTCAAGCCCGAAAGCAGACATCTCATCACTATACATTAAATACTAACTGGCGCTCTGCGCGGGTATGGTGAATGCCGTTAACAAGCTTTTTATGCGATCTAATGCCCCATTTTTATTTGAGCATATCCCTTTTATTGAAGTAAGCTCGGCTGAAAAAAACCAAAACATGGCTTTTGTTTACCATGATAAACCGATTTCACCTTTTAATATTTGGCTTGCTGAAGGTGAGAGTGTTTCTACGGGGAATTATGAGCAAATCATGGCAGCGCAATGTGCTGCACAAATTCGTGATTGGTTATCAGCAGGGGATCAGCAACAGGCTTGGTTGATTGAACAAGGTGTAAAAAAAGCCATTACGTCCGCTGATATTATGGTACTGGTGCGTAGCCGTAGAGAAGCGACACTGATCCGTGATGCGCTGAATTTGCTTTCAATACAATCCGTTTTCTTATCCAATCGTGAAAGTGTATTTGAAACCAATGAAGCTAAAGATCTACTTTGGTTATTACAGGCGGTTGTAACGCCAGAGAAAGAACGTATTTTAAGGGCATCTTTAGCCAGCCGATTATTTGGTTTTAGTGCAAAGCAAATTGATGATCTGAACCACAGTGAGGCACGCTGGAATAGCTACGTGGAGAAATTTGCTGATTACTATGTATTATGGCAAAAGCGTGGTGTTTTACCGATGTTGCGTAAAATCATGATGGATAATCAAATTGCGGAAAATTTACTCGTCAGTATTGATGGTGAGCGCCGACTTACAGATATCATGCATATTGGTGAACTATTACAAGAAACATCATTACAACTCGATAGTGAACATGCTCTTATTCGTTGGTTAGCGCAACAGATTTCTCATCCTGATGCGCAATCTGAAAGCCAACAAATGCGTTTGGAAAGTGACCGAAATTTAGTGCGAATTTGTACTATCCATAAATCTAAAGGTCTTGAATATCCGATTGTTTGCTTACCTTTTGCTTGTAATTACCAAGAACAAAAAGGGACGCTTTATCATGATAGAGAGACATTTTACGCAAAATTAGATATTTTTAGCCGACCTGAAAGCTTACGTTTAGCGGATGAAGAGCGTTTAGCTGAAGATTTACGCTTACTTTATGTTGCATTAACACGCTCTAAATTCTGCTGTTATGTTGGTGTCGCTCCTCTTGTTAAAGGCGCTAAACGTAAATCAGGGATGACCGATCTGCATAAAAATGCTTTAGGGTATTTATTACAGCAAGGCGAAGAGGGCAATAGTGAATTATTGCATCAATCAATCTACGCTTTATTAGATGATAATATCAGTGTAACAACGCTTGATTATATATCAGCACATCGCTATCAGCCTGTATTAATGGCTGAAACAAAACTTGAAGCCGCTACATTTAAACGTCAGATCCACGATAATTGGCGAATAACGAGCTATTCAGGACTCACCTATCAGCATTCAAGTCGTCGTTATCATGTTGATTTAGGTGATATTGAGGCTTTGGTGCAATCTATCGCCCCTGGGCTTGATACAGATGCTAAAGGTGAGAAACAACAAGAAGGGGTTGATGAACATTCTATTCATCATTTTCCTCGTGGCGCTATCGCAGGCACATTCTTACATAGTTTGCTGGAAGTATTAGATTTTTCGCAACCGATTGATGAAGTATGGATGCAAGAACAATTGACAGCTCAAGGCTTTGATGAAAAGTGGGCTCCCCTTTTAGTGACATGGATGGAAACGCTGTTTCATACATCGCTTAATTCTCAAGGATTATGTCTTGCTAATATTCCAAAATCACAACAACTTGATGAATTACAATTCTATTTACCTATTGAGAAAGAGGTATCATCAGCCCAATTGACGCAATTAATTAATCAGTTTGATCCTCTATCAAGACGTTGTCCCGCTTTGCAATTTCAACAAGTAGAAGGGATGCTCAAAGGTTTTATTGATTTAGTCTTTTTTTGGGAAGGTAAATACTATGTTGTGGATTATAAATCGAATTGGTTAGGTGAATCGAGTGAGGATTACACTCAAGAAGCGATGATGAATGCAATGATGGATCATCGCTACGACTTGCAATATCAGCTCTATACTTTAGCGTTACATCGTTTTCTACAACAGCGCATTCCTGATTATGATTACAAAAGCCACTTTGGAGGAATTTATTACCTCTTCTTACGTGGTATAGACAAAGCCCACCCTGGAAATGGCGTTTATGCCTATTTGCCTGATGAAGCTTTTGTTTTGGCACTAGATTCACTCTTTGCTGGTAAAAGTAGCAAACCTGATGTAGTCGGTGAGAAATAAGAATGATCAAACTATTAGAACAAGCGATTACACAAAACTTATTACGACCTTTAGATCTTCGATTTGCGCAAATGCTGGTTGAAGATGAAAACCCTATTTTACTTTTTATATTTGCTTATTTGAGTGCTCAAACCGGAGCGGGTCATGTTTGTTTGCCTTTGAATATTATTAAAGAAAACCAACTGTTTGATGGTAGGCAAAAAGAGTTTTCACAAGAAATTTGGCAAAAAATGGGTAAACCCTCTGCTCAAAAAATAGTAGAAGAGTTGACGCATTGTCATTGCGTTAATCAAAGTGGTGATGATTCACCTTCTCCCATTATTTTAGATAATGAACTTCTTTATTTACAAAGAATGTGGAGCTATGAAGAGAGAGTTGCTCAATTTTTTAGGCAAGAGCATACACTTGTTGATATTGATGAAAATGAATTAATTAAGGTACTCAACGCACTTTTTCCAGCAACGAAGGAAAGCCAAGGAACCAATTGGCAAAAAGTGGCTGCTAGTGTTGCAATTACAAGTCCCATCTCTATTATTTCGGGAGGTCCCGGAACAGGGAAAACGACAACAGTTGCTAAAATATTAGCTGCTTTTGTGATGCTTACCTCGAATGAAAAGCCGATTATTCAATTAGCAGCTCCCACAGGTAAAGCGGCTGCAAGATTAACGGAATCTTTAGGCAACGCCTTAGCACAACTTAATTTAAGCGAAGAAGAAAATAAGTGGATGCCAAAACAGGCACAAACTATTCATCGTTTATTGGGGGCTCAGCCTGAAAGCCAGCAAGTGCGCTACCATAAAGATAATCCATTACAGCTTGATATTTTAATTGTTGATGAAGCCTCAATGGTTGATTTACCTATGATGGCTCGTTTAATTGATGCACTCCCATCAAAATGTCACGTTATTTTCTTAGGTGATAAAGACCAACTTGCTTCTGTTGAGGCAGGGGCTGTATTAGGTGATATTTGCCGTTTTTCTGAAGAGGGTTTCAGCCAAAAAAGATTTGATCAGATTAATCACTTAACTCAAGGTGAATTGGTTAAATCTACGGATATTATTCCTATCTCTCAAACTCCAGTATCTGTCGTCAGTGATTCTCTGTGCTTATTACGTAAAAGTTACCGTTTTGGTGAGGATTCAGGGATAGGCCAACTTGCTTTTGCGGTTAATCAAGGGCAAACCAAAACAGCGATTACATTATTAAAAAAAGCAGAAATTAGCCCACAACAGCTTGAAATAGCATTAGAGCCACAAGATGTGAGCTTTATCGCTTTAGAGTCAAAAGAAAGTTATTTACTGATGATACAAGATGCTGTTAATGCCTATCGAGAATATCTCACTTTAGTTTCTCAAAAAGCCTCGCCTGATATTATTCTTAATGCATTTAACCAATACCGTTTATTGTGTGCGCGAAGAGAAGGTCCTTTTGGTGTGAGTGGTTTGAATGACAGAATTGAAATGCTATTGCATCGCCAGCGATTGATCCGTCGCCCTCTCCATAGTTATCAAAGTGATTATATTGGGCGGCCCATTATGATCCAACGAAATGACAGTACGCTAGGTCTGTTTAATGGTGATATTGGCATTATGCTCAATAATGATGAAGATGAAATGAAGGCCTTTTTTCAACTACCTGATGGAAAATTAAAAGCAATCCAACCCAGTCGATTACCGCAACATGAAACGGCGTATGTAATGACAGTGCATAAGTCACAAGGTTCTGAATTTACTCATACGGCATTAGTACTACCTGATAAATTTTCACCCGTTGTGAGCCGTGAATTGTTGTACACCGCATTAACACGCGCTAAACAGAAACTTTCTCTTTATGCTTCGGAGTCTATGGTGAAATCGGCAATACAAACACGTATTCAACGCCGAAGTGGGTTAGTTGATAAGTTACGTTATTAGTTAATCATAAAAAATAATAAAAGACAGGTCTTGAGAGGGATACCTGTCTTTTTTGGGGCATTATTCTTTATGTAAGTCTAAAATCAAAATTTTAGAGCGACGTTGGTAATTATAAAGTGCTTGTTTTTCAATAGGTAGCTTATCAATTTCAGCTGGTTCAAATCCTTTTTCTTGAAACCAGTGTATGCTACGAGTTGTTAGAACAAACAGCTTTTCTAACCCTAATTGCTTCGCATGTGCTGAAATGCGTTGTAGCAAAACCTCACCACGACAAGAGCTTCGATAATCTGGATGTACTGCAACACAAGCCATTTCACCAATTTTTTCGGATGGATAAGGGTAGAGTGCAGCGCATGCAATAGTCATATTATCGCGTTCAATAATAGTGAATTGGTCAATTTCAATTTCCAATTGCTCTCTTGAACGTCTGACTAAAATACCTTGTTGTTCCAGTGGGCGAATAAGTTCAAGTATGCCACCAATATCATTAATATTCGCTCTACGAACTTTCTCTGCACTCTCCATGACGATTTGAGTGCCAATACCATCACGAGAAAATAATTCTTGAATAAGAGCACCATCTGATTGATAACTGAGTAAGTGGCTACGCTCTACACCACGACGACAGGCTTTAACTGCTCCCCGTAAGAATCTTACTGTGCCTGAGTGGTAATCACCTTCTGTTTGTAGCTCTCGAATTTTATCTTCAGCTTGATTCGGCAGCAGTTCAGAAACAATATGACCTTCTTCATCGACAACACCTTGGAATGAGCAAAAACCAATCAGCTTTTGTGCTTTAAGTTTTATTGCAAGTTGGGTTGCCACTTCTTCTGAGGTGAGATTAAAGCTTTCACCCGTAACAGATACGGCAACGGGTCCAATTAAGACAATGGCATTACTGTCTAATTGGCGATGAATAGCTTCTTCATCGATACGACGAATTTTTCCGCTATGACAATAATCAATTCCATCATCAACCCCTAATGGTTGTGCAATAACAAAGTTACCACTGACCACATTAATATGCGCACCTTGTAATGGCGTATTGCTTAAACTCATTGATAGGCGAGCCGTAATATCGAGTTGCAGTGTTCCCGCCGCTTGTTTAACGATTTCTAAGGTTTTGTTATCTGTGATGCGCGTATATTTATGATAAATCGGTGATACTTTTTGTACTTCAAGAGCTGTATCAATCTGTGGGCGAGCACCATAAACCACGACTAAACGAATGCCTAGGCTGTGTAACAACCCAATGTCATTAATGATTGATGGGAAGTTTTCGTGAGCAATTGCTTCGCCACCCAGCATAATGACAAATGTTTTGCCTCTATGTGCATTAATATACGGAACCGAGTGGCGGAATCCATCGACCAATTCGGTGCTACGCTCTTTCATAAAACCCTCTCAAGTGAATTTTTATTCGCATTTAATGTATTTTTATTCTTTTTGAAAGAGAATGGCAAGTAAAATCCTATCTTATTGTTTTCCCTGAAGGCAGAATATTTGTGTAAAAGTGAGTAATTGTGCTGTTTTTAAGTGACAGTGAAGTGTGGATTGGGTAAAGTTTTTTTGTTCTTAACTTTTTTTATCTCTTTTTAGAGTTTATTGACGTTAATCGTTTCTTTGGAATATTTTCATGAGTCATTCTGAGCACAATCAAACTCGTCGTCGTCTTGTTAAAGGAATTGGCGCGTTATTATTGTTAAGTGTTAGTCCCGTAGGTCTTGCTGCTACTGCATCTATTGTTGCGGTGAGGGTTTGGCCTGCCTCGACTTATACTCGCGTGACTATAGAATCCAGCACCCCACTGAAATATCGTCAGTTTGCATTATCAAACCCTGAACGTATTGTGGTGGATTTAGAAGGTATTCAACTTAATAGCGTGCTGAAAGGTGTCGCTAATCAGGTTCAGACTAGCGATCCATATTTAAAACTTATTCGTGTTGGTCAAAATACACCTAAAACAGTACGACTGGTATTTGAAGTAAAAACGCCTGTACAACCACAAATGTTTACACTTAAACCTGTGGCTGAATTTAAAAACCGTTTAGTGTTAGATTTCTACCCAAGTCATGGTGCTGACACGGAAGATGATCCTCTTTTAGCACTGTTGCGCGAATATAATGACGGCGATTTACAACAAGCGGTGCCAGCACAGACAGATACTCGTAAACCAGGTAGGGCTGGACGAGATAGACCCATTATTATCATGATTGACCCAGGTCATGGAGGGGAAGATCCCGGGGCAATTGGTAAATATAAAACGCGTGAAAAAGATGTCGTTTTGCAAATTGCTCGTCGCTTAAAAACGCTTATTGATAAAGATGCCAAAATGAAGGCGTATATGACACGTAATGAAGATGTCTTTATTCCATTGACAGTACGTGTTGCTAAGGCGCGAAAAATGCAGGCAGATTTATTTGTTTCTATCCATGCTGATGCGTTTACAAACCGCTCTGCAAGAGGCTCATCTGTTTTTGCATTATCAAAAACGGGCGCAACCAGTAATACGGCACGCTATCTTGCTCAAACACAAAATGAGTCTGACTTAATTGGTGGGGTGAGTAAAAGTGGTGATCGCTATGTAGACCATGCAATGCTCGATCTCGTGCAAACGGCGACTATTAATGACAGCCTAAAATTTGGTAGTGAAGTGCTTAAACTATTAGGTGGTATTAATAAACTGCATAAAAATAAAGTCGATCAGGCTGGTTTTGCGGTATTAAAAGCGCCAGAAATTCCTTCCATTCTTGTTGAAACGGCGTTTATTAGTAATATAGAAGAAGAGAAAAAGCTAAAAACGGCTCAGTTCCAGCAACAGATTGCAGGATCTATTTTCAAAGGGATCAAAGCCTATTTTGCCAATGGTGGTGAATTAACCTTAGCTGATCGTAGCTAATCTCTTTCTATACCTTTTTCTTTTATTCCAATAGAAAGCCAATATCATGTGCTTTCTATTGGCGTTTTTTATTGTGTTCATAGCACAATAAATCCATTTAATACAATATGTTATTGAAGTAATAGAAATTTAATGTAACAAGTTTATGAGATAAGTTGATTGGGTTTGCAAATGAAGAGAGACAGTAAAATAAGAGGAAATTTCGAAGAGAAATTGGTTGCGGGAGCTGGATTTGAACCAACGACCTTCGGGTTATGAGCCCGACGAGCTACCATGCTGCTCCATCCCGCGACTGATACTATAACTGACTACTTTGTGAATTGGTTGCGGGGGCCAGATTTGAACTGACGACCTTCGGGTTATGAGCCCGACGAGCTACCAAGCTGCTCCACCCCGCGTCTCCACAGAGGGGCACTATACTCAGGATCTGCTGAGTTGCAAGTTTTTTATGAAATTTTTACAGTTTTCTTTTAAAAACGGTCAGAAATAATACATCAAGGTGCAAATTTAGGCAGTTATACTTGTCATACTTCAAGTTATTTAGAATATAGACTTGATGTTTGAAAGTCATATTGATTGGGTGATAATAGAAAGCCTTAACAAATTGTATATTCATATCTTTATTGATTTTGCTTTGGTATCTTTCTAACTCAAAATCAACACTTAAATTCAGTCATTAAGCGGGTCAAAAATGGTTACTTGGCGAAAATCGTTAATTTTAGGTATGTTAGCGCTTGCCTTGACAGGATGTCATCGTCCAACAGAGCAAGGGCAACAGTATAAAGATGGAAAACTTAAGCAAGATCTCATTGAGGTAAGTTCGCCAAATACACAAGGTACACCTATTAATGGCCCTGATTATTTACAACAAGTAAATCAGATAAACCAAACATCATCTCGCTTGTATAATAGCAATAAAGAGACTTATCAGGCGGTAGAAAACTGGCTACGCTCTGGCGCAGATACACGTCAATTGCGTCAGTTCAATCTTTCTGCATTTCAGATGGAAGGCGTTGATAACTACGGTAATGTTCAATTTACTGGATATTATACACCTGTTCTTGAAGCTCGCTTAACGCAACAAGGTGAATTCCAATACCCTCTTTATAAAATGCCTGCCAATAGTCGTTCAAAATTACCTTCTCGTGCTGCTATTTACAATGGTGCATTAAGTAAATCTTTAATTGCAGCTTACAGTAATTCCATTATGGATAATTTTATGATGGAAGTTCAGGGAAGTGGTTATGTTGACTTTGGTGATGGTAAACCTTTAACGTTCTTTGGTTATGCAGGAAAAAATGGACACCCTTACCGTAGTATTGGCAAAGTGCTTATTGATAATGGCGAAGTAGAAAGAAAAGATATGTCTATGCTCGCGATTAGAGATTGGGCTGATAAGCACAATGATACTGAAGTGAGAAAATTACTAGAAGAAAACCCATCATTTGTTTTTTTCAAACCAGAGCCTTTTACACCTGTTAGAGGCGCAAGTGCAATCCCTCTCGTTGCTCTCGCCTCTGTGGCTTCTGACAGAAGCATTATTCCCCCCGGAACGGTATTGCTTGCTGAAATTCCTGTCCTTGATAATACGGGGAATTTTACAGGCGAATATCAAATGCGTTTAATGGTGGCATTAGATGTTGGCGGGGCAATTAAAGGCCATCATTTCGACATTTATCATGGAATTGGTAAAGATGCGGGTCATATGGCCGGTTTTTATAATCACTATGGGCGTGTTTGGGTATTAAAAAAATCACAACTTAGCTTATTAAAACCTTCGTCATAAAAACGATTTACTCTTTATCTGCTCGTTATTAACGGTAAAATTATGCAAACGACATGGCTATTAATAGCCATGATTATTTCTGTTATTTAGGTTGTTATCGCATTATGCAAAATTCATTATCAGATTCATATTTACAACGCTTTTCTGGAATAGGGCGACTCTATGGGCAAAAAGCGTTGTCTTATTTTGCCCAGGCTCATATCTGTGTCGTGGGTATAGGAGGTGTCGGTAGCTGGGCGGCAGAAGCATTAGCACGTAGTGGTATTGGTGCTATCACCTTAATTGATATGGATGATGTGTGTGTGACGAACACAAATCGCCAAATACATGCGTTGAAAGAAAGTGTGGGTCAACCAAAATGCGACGTGATGAAACAGCGTATTTTAGAAATCAATCCAGAATGCAAAGTGACCAGTATTGATGATTTTGTCACGGTTGATAATGTCGCTGAAATGATGAATAACAACTTTGATTATGTCATTGATGCCATTGATAGTGTAAGACCCAAAGCGGCATTATTAGCTTATTGCCGTCGCTATAAAATTCCAGTGATCACAACAGGTGGCGCAGGTGGGCAAATTGATCCCACACAAATTCAAGTGGCTGATTTAGCAAAAACAATTCAAGATCCTTTAGCGGCTAAATTAAGAGAGCGTTTGAAATCTGATTTTAATGTCGTAAAAAATAGTAAGGGAAAATTAGGGATCGACTGTGTTTTCTCAACAGAACAACTTGTTTATCCACAAGGCGATGGTACGGTTTGTGCGGCAAAAAATACGGCAGATGGTGTGAAACGAATGGATTGTTCAGCTGGCTTTGGTGCCGTAACGATGGTAACGGCGTCGTTTGGTTTTATTGCAGTGTCTCATGCTTTGAAGAAGATGCTAGCAAAGGCGCAACGTACTCGTCATACTTCAAGTTGTCGCGTTGTTGATGGTGTAGCCACATACTCATGATACTTGTCATACTTCAAGCCACAGCGTTGTTGACTATGTTCATTCGCACTAGCCACATACTCATGATACTCGTCATACTTCAAGCCACAGCGTTGTTGACTGCGTTCATTCGCACTAGTCACATACTTATGTATGCTCCTAGTGACTCAATCACTTGTCGCCTAGCTGTGACTTGAATTATTTAGAGTATCAAACTTAATACTGGGAGGTGAGTGATTTCAATCGCGTGATGATTGCATTCACTCCGTCAGTACGAGATTGGCTAATTTGATTAGCCAACCCTAATTGCTCAAAAATCGCTAACATATTGATATCCGCTATTTCTTGCGCCGTTTTATTTTCAACAGCAGCTAAAATAATCGTTAGTAAGCCTTTTACAATACGACCATCACTATCACCATAAACATGGTATTTGCCGTCATTATTTAACTCGACACCTAGCCATACTCTGTTCTCACATCCCTTGATCTCTTTTTCTGTTGTTTTTAACTCATCGGGTAATGTAGGTAATTTACGCGAAAGTTGAATTAATTGACGATATTTGTCTTCCCATGCTTTTGATTTTTGGAAATCTTCAAGCAAGATCGCTAAGGTAATTTCATGACCAAATGGATGCTGAGTTGCCAGCAGAGAGGTGTTGTTATTCATTTCAATTATTCATCTTTTAAGAGTGTTAGAGCAAATTTAATGGCATCAATAAAAGCATCAATATCCGCGTGCTGATTATAAGGCATAAAAGAAATGCGTAAACAGCCTGAAATATTTAATGAATCAATAAGGGGTTGTGCGCAGTGTTGCCCTGTACGTAATGCAATACCTTTCTCTGTGATTAATGTTGCTAAATCACTATGATGAATGCCTTCGAAATTGAAAGAAACAACCGATGAGTTGGCGGCTCGGTAACTGATAAACCCATTTAGGTCACTGAGACGCTTCTCCGCTTCTTCAGCAAGCTCAAGAGCATATTGGTTCGCATGATACATATCTTGTTTTTCTAACCATGCTAATGTGGCTGAAAATGCAATAACACCCGCAATGTTAGGTGTTCCTGCTTCAAAACGCTGAGGAATAGGGGCTGGAGTAAAACCATCAAATGTTGCGTTAGTTAGCATCTTTCCGCCACCATGCCAAGGTGCCATCTCCTCTAAATGTTTTCGTTTGCCATAACAAATGCCTAATCCATTCGGGCCATAAAGTTTATGAGCAGAAAAAACATAGAAATCGATATCAAGTGTGGTGACATCTGTTGGGTGATGCGCAATACCTTGTGCTCCATCGACAACCAGTAAGCAGTTATCATATTGATGAACACATTGAGACACTTTATCTAATGCGATTTGAGCGCCTGTCACATTCGACATTTGGCTAATCGCGACAATTCGTGTCCGCTTATTGATTAAAGTATTTAAGCTATCAATTGAAGGTAAAAAATGATCTTCAATTGTCCAGCGGATCACTCGTGCGCCTGTTTGTTCCGCCAGTATCAACCAAGGAATAAGGTTTGCATGATGCTCTTGCTCACTAACAATTATTTCATCACCGGCTTGTAAGCGTGGACGAAAATAACCTTGAGCAATAAAGTTGAGGGATTCTGTGGTGCCTTTTGTCCAAATAATCGTATCACTATCCGCACTCTTAATGAGTTCGGCAACTTGTTTGCGTGCCGCCTCATATTGTTGCGTTGTCTCTTTAGCATGCTGATATTGGCTACGGTGAACCGTCGCAAAATTATGGCGATAAAACGCATCTGAGGCTTCTATCATGGCAAGAGGCTTTAATGCGGTTGCTGCACTATCGAGATAAATCGTTTTTTCTTGGAGGGCAGGAAATTGTTGTCGAAATAAATCAGGTGAAAATACGTTCATAATTAGGCTGTATTGGTAGACGAATAAATTTTCGTGATTTGTCGTTAAAAACAGGGCGTATAGATTATACGGTTAATTATATTTATTTATAACGGAAACCTGAGATTATCGGTTTGTTATGGGTCATTGCGCCCATAATAACACGATTAAGGTGATGAAAGTTCATTCAATAAAAAATCACTGAGAGCAGATTAATATCCTATTTTTTTCTTGTTTAAATTTATTGGGGATAATTTGCGGTGAGTTTTTTAGAATAATGATGATAAATTCATTATAAAAAATGGATGAAAACATCAAAATGGTGTGTGTGAATAATTAAAAAGTAGAGAAAAATAGGGAATAAAAAAAAGACCGCCTTGGCGGTGCACTATAAAATCACTATGGACAGACAGGGTAAATGTACAGGAAGTGAAAAAAAACAGTAGCATCAGCTACTAAGTCTGGAATTTCCAGACAACTTGCAAACACAACATCACAACCACAAAGCCAAAAGTTTTGTAGTATGACTACTACACAACTTTTCGTTCCGGCTTAGGAAGTGCGCTTACTATAGGTATTTACTGGCTAATCATCAAGGGACAATTTATAATGCTTCGCATAAAAAAAACTAATGATGAAAGTTAGGGTCTACTAATCGTCAAAATAGGGGTTTAAGAACCGAATATGTCTAAACGTTTACCGCCATTAAATGCGCTTAGGGTTTTTGATTCAGCGGCACGTCATTTAAGTTTTACTAAAGCCGCTGAAGAACTATTTGTGACACAAGCAGCAGTGAGCCATCAAATTAAAACATTAGAAGAATTCCTTGGGTTAAAATTATTTAGAAGACGTAACCGTTCTCTTTTATTAACAGAAGAAGGGCAGAGCTATTACCTCGATATTAAGGAAATTTTCTCATCAATTAACGAGGCAACTCGCAAATTATTAGCCCGAAGCGCGAAAGGTGCACTTACCGTTAGCCTTTCTCCAAGTTTTGCTATTCAATGGCTAGTACCACGACTGTCTGGATTTAATCAAGCTTATCCGGGAATTGATGTACGCATTCAGGCTGTTGATAGAGAAGAAGATAAGCTGGCTGACGATGTTGATGTCGCCATTTTTTATGGTCGGGGGAATTGGACCGGATTACGTACAGACCGCCTTTATGCGGAATATTTGATCCCAGTTTGTGCTCCATCTTTACTTACCGGTGAAAAACCACTAAAAACCCCATCCGATCTGATTTATCATACACTACTGCATGATACATCTCGTCGAGATTGGCAAGCTTATGTGCGTCAATTAGAGATACAAAATCAGATAAATGTGCAACAAGGGCCTATTTTTAGCCATAGTTCAATGGTGATACAGGCTGCTGTACATGGACAAGGCGTTGCATTAGTTAATAATGTGATGGCACGTAGTGAAATAGAATCGGGTCGATTAGTAAGACCTTTTCCAGATGTCCTTGTCAGTAAAAATGCATTTTATTTAGTTTGCCAAGATAGTCAGGCTGAATTGGGTAAAATTGCGGCTTTTCGCCAATGGATTTTATCTCAAGCAGCGAATGAGCAAGAAAAGCTGGGTTTACTGACATCATCTTAATATTGCAATTGGCAAATATCTTCTAGATAGGAAGGAATAAACAGTGAATAGTCGTACATTGCTTATGTTTTCCGCGATTAGTGGTTTCTTTTATGTTGCTTTTGGTGCATTTGCAACGCATAAGCTTGCACCTCATTTATCGCCACAACATTGGGAATACATTCAGTTAGCGATGCGTTACCAAATCGTCCATACTTTATTGCTTGTCGGGATCGCGGCAATATTAATGCGTAAAATTATTTTATGGTTTTATTGGGCGGGTATTTTTTTTTGGTGTTGGCATTCTACTTTTTCAGCGGTAGCCTTTATTGTATGGCGCTAACACAAGTTAGATTATTATCTTATTTTACGCCAATTGGTGGATTTAGTTTTCTTATTGGTTGGGCTTTAATTTTTATTGGCGCTTTGCGTCTAAGGGCACCGGCGTCTCGCCATGAATAAAGTTGCATTATATTGTCGCCAAGGTTTTGAAAAAGAGTGCGCGGCGGAGATTACGGATAAAGCTAGTCAAATCGGTGTTTACGGTTTTCCTCGTGTTAAAGAGGGGAGTGGTTATGTGATCTTTGAATGTTACCAAGAAGGTGAAGCTGACAAGATCGCGCGTGAAGTTAATTTCCGTGAATTAATCTTTGCTCGTCAGATGTTTGTGACGGGTGAATTACTTAAAGATTTACCGCCAGAAGATAGAATTACACCGATTGTTGGAATGCTAAAAGGCGTTGTCGAAAAAGCGGGTGAGCTTCGAGTTGAAGTTGCAGACACTAACGAAAGCAAGGAATTATTAAAATTCTGTCGTAAATTTACTGTGCCATTACGTCATCATTTACGTGATGAGAAAATCTTGCTGAAAGTCGAGAATTTTAGCCGTCCTATTATCCATGTGTTTTTTATTGCACCGGGATGTTGTTATGTAGGCTATTCCTATAGTTTTAATAATTCTGCATTTTATATGGGTATTCCTCGATTAAAATTCCCATCCGATGCACCAAGCCGTTCGACATTAAAGCTTGAAGAAGCATTTCATATTTTCATTCCTTATGAGGAGTGGGAAGAGCGCTTAGCAAGTGGAATGAAAGCGGTGGATTTAGGCGCCTGCCCTGGCGGTTGGACATATCAATTAGTGAAACGCAGTATGATGGTACATGCTGTTGATAATGGTCCAATGGCACAATCTTTGATGGATACAGGACAAGTTCGTCATCACCAAGTTGATGGTTTTAAATTCGAGCCCACTTCTAAAAATATCACATGGCTTGTTTGTGATATGGTTGAAAAACCAGCTAAAGTTGCTGCATTAATGACAACTTGGATTGCTAATGAATGGTGTCGTGAAGCTATTTTTAACCTAAAATTGCCAATGAAAAAGCGTTATGAGGAAGTCTCTCATATCCTTGAAAAAATAAAGTCAGAGTTAGCGGAAAAAGGGATTAATGCTAAGATCCAAGCTAAGCACCTTTATCACGATAGAGAAGAAATAACAGTTCATATTCAAAATATTTGGGCTGCTTATCGACCCGATCGTGAGTTCTAAAAACGCTTAAAGCACATCCTTTATTGATGATAATAAAAAGCTAAGCTGATAAATAGAAGCTTAGCTTTTTTTATGAAATTTCGTCATTCAAAGATATTAGCTATTTTAAACGTAACTGTTGTAAATTACCGTTTAAATGAATATCAGTACGTAACGTCGTGATTTTCCGACTGATAAATGCAGATCCTTTATGGGTAATAAGTTTGTTTTGCCATTTAGTAGGAACATCATCAATATGTTGATAGAGCGATTCGAGATCTGGGTAAATTTGTAAAAGCTCAGTCGCACTTTTAGGGCCAATTCCAGGAACGCCGGCAACTTTACTACTACTTACTCCTGTTAATCCCCAATAGTCGGTCAATTGGGAAGGGGCGACACCAAATTCAGCT
Organism: Shigella sp. FC1967; assembly: GCF_001743005.1. Classification (NCBI taxonomy): domain Bacteria; kingdom Pseudomonadati; phylum Pseudomonadota; class Gammaproteobacteria; order Enterobacterales; family Enterobacteriaceae; genus Shigella; species Shigella sp. FC1967. The sequence continues at coordinate 23,081 of NZ_MIIZ01001387.1, forward strand.
TTAATAAATTCTAAATCTAACCAGCGTCGTTGAAAATAATCACGTATACGAATAGAGGGAGAAAGTAATTGGCAATAACCTTTATCTGTTGAAATAATCGTGACTCGAAAGCCTGCATTTGCGACTTTGGTTGCCAACGTTGCAGCAACATCATCTGCTTCATCACCACCTGAGTGCCAGCTTTGTATGCCTAAATTGAGTAACATTGCTTTAATTTTAGGCAATTGTTGTCGTAAATCATCAGGCATTGGTGTACGACCCGCTTTATAATCGGGTAAGAGTTGATGTCGCCAACTATTATCTCTGTCATCTTCATCAAAGACCGCGACGGCATGAGTCGGTTGTGTATGACCAAGTAGTTGATTGATACTCTGTTCACACACAGTTTGACAGGAAGAACCTGACGCCGCATGAATGCGACGGATCAGGTTCAAAGCATCAATTATCAGCAAATGTATCATAATAAATCAGCTGATAATCTCGTAACATGGTTGGTAAGCTGTACCGCCCGGAAGTTTCATTCGATGTTGCTCAACGAAGCCCGCTAATAAAATATCCATGCGACGCATTATTTCACGATCGCCATGAATTTTATAAGGACCGTAAGCTTCAATCGCTTTCATCCCCACTTCTTTTACGTTACCTGCAACAATACCGGAGAATGCGCGACGTAAGTCAGCAGCTAATTTTTCAGGTGATTGATCGGTACTTAAGTTAAGCGATGCCATATTTTCATGCGTTGGTTCAAAAGGAAGCTGTAAATCCGCATTGATCTTCATTGACCAGTTAAAACTATAAGCATCACCAGTACTACGACGATTATCTTTTACTAAAGGCATATATTTTTTCATGATACGAGCAACTTCAGACGCATCATCAATAATAATTTGGTAATGGCGTCGAGCTTCGTCACCTAATGTATTGGCGATAAAGTCATCGAGTACATTAAAGTAGTCTGCACTCTCTTTAGGACCAGTTAAAATCAGTGGTAATACTTGATCTTGGTTTTCTGGAGACATAAGAATACCAAGCAGATACAGTAATTCTTCCGCTGTCCCTACACCGCCAGGGAAAATAATAATGCCATGCCCAATTCGCACGAAAGATTCCAGACGTTTTTCAATATCTGGCATAATAATCAGTTCGTTAACTAATGGATTTGGTGGCTCAGCCGCAATGATTGAAGGCTCTGTCATACCAATAAAACGACTATTTCTATAACGTTGTTGGGCATGACCAACAGCAGCCCCTTTCATTGGTGCTTCCATCGCACCAGGTCCACAGCCAGTGCAGATATTGAGTTCGCGTAACCCTAATTCGTTACCTACTTTTCTGCCGTAAAGGTATTCAGTTTCATTAATTGAGTGCCCCCCCCCAGCAAACGATCATATTAGGATCTTCATCAATATGAAGCGCTCGAGCATTACGCAAAATGGAGAATATAGTATTAGTGATATGAGTACTATTTTCTAAGTTCAGGTGCAGATCACGTTTTGCTGTCGTGATTTGCCCGTGAACAAACAATATGTCACGAAGCACTGCAAATAAGTTAGCTTGTAGCGAGCGAATAATTTTTCCGTCAACAAAGGCGTCTTCAGGAGGATTGACTAACTCTAGTTTTACGCCACGTTCACGGCGCAGTACGTTAATATCAAAATCTTGGTATTTAGATAACAGCTCTTTACTACTATCAGTAAGGCTACCAGAGTTGAGTACAGCAAGAGAACAATTGCGAAACAGCTGGTAAAGATCACTGCTTGCGGTTCTCTTTAGCATATCAACTTCTAGCTGTGAAAGCAGATCCATGGAACCTAATGGGCTGACATGAGTTATCACGTAGGACTCCTTTTTCTCCTGAAATAACAAACTGAAGTGCAACTGATCTTGATATAACACAGATCATATTAACATACAGGCATTATTCCCGTTATTGTCTAGCTAATCGATTAATTTCTGGAACAAATTCACAATTACTACGCCAAGGGTTGATGTCTAATCCACCACGTCGCGTATATCTTGCATAAACAGTTAATGTTTCTGGTGCACATAATTGCATGATATCGTGAAAAATTCGCTCAACACACTGTTCATGAAATTCATTGTGTTGTCTAAATGAAACTAAATAGCGCAGTAGTTTTTCACGATTAATCTTTTTCCCCTTATATTGAATAGCGACTGATCCCCAATCCGGTTGATTGGTAATAAGGCAATTTGATTTTAACAGATGGCTAACCAGAGTTTCTTCAACGAGTGTATCGGTTGTCGATTCGTTTAACCATTGCGTATCAAACTGATAATTATCAATTTCAATATCTTGTTCATCAATACACTCTCCAGCAAAATCAACAATAGGTTGTGATGTAAAATGCGAAAGTGGATAAATAGTCAGGTTAACGTTGCCTTTAGCACAAGTCGTTAAATCGTTAAGTAAGGTTTTTTCGACGGCATCCCAACTTTCAAAACGAGTTTGATTAAAACTGTTGAGATATAACTTAAAACTTTTCGATTCAATAAGATTTTCAGTGGTAGCATCTAATTCAACATGACCAATAGCAACTTGTGGTAAGCCTCTATTATTAAGCCATGAGAGCTCGTACATAGTCCAAATGTCACCACCATGAAAAGGTAAATTTTCAGCAGTTAAAGAGAGTGAATCTCGATTAAGGCTACGTGGCACACCTTGCAATAATCCAGCATCATATTGATCATGATATTGAGTCTCTTTGCCCAGAGATAATGCTTCAAGAGATTTATCACCTTGATATAAAGACATAATTTACATCCTAACTTTAGCTGAAAATAAAAGAAGGTTAATTATACTATTGAAACATCAATAGTATATGAATGCTTTATGTTTGATGCTCTGAATTAGTGACATAATCAGGTAACATAAAGGGAACTCTTATTTTAATAGATAAAACAGATAATCATGACTGAAAATATCTCCTCTGAATTAAAAGCCTTTACGCAAAAATATGTTGATTTGTGGCAAGAAAAATCAGGCTTACCTCCTGCAAGTGAAGATCTTTATGGTGTTCCTTCTATTTGTATATCAAGAACGGGCGATGAAGTTGTTTACTGGTTACCGCAACCTTTTATAGGAACGGATAAACTAGAAAAAGTTGAAAAAGCGATGGGGATTATTATTCGTCCTGAATTGCACGATTACTTTACTACTCAGTATGCGGGTGATATGCAGGTTCGGTTTAGAGAGATAGACTTCAGCTTGATCCAAGTGTGGAGTGAAGAGGATTTTATTCGCTTACAAGAAAACATTATTGGACATTTGGTCACTCAAAAACGTTTAAAACTCACCCCTACATTATTTATTGGTACCACAGATTCGGAAAATGAAATCATTTCTGTGTGCAATGTTTCTGGTGAAGTCATTCTTGAAACTTTTGGTCAAAAGAAAAGAGAAGTTTTAGCTGAAAATTTATCTCTTTTTCTATCAGAATTAATCGCC
>NZ_MIIZ01001388.1:0-361 GCF_001743005.1 Shigella sp. FC1967
TTCAGCGGTTATCTCTTCCGCACTTAGCTACCGGGCAATGCCATTGGCATGACAACCCGAACACCAGTGGTGCGTTCACTCCGGTCCTCTCGTACTAGGAGCAACCCCTCTCAATCTTCCAACGCCCACGGCAGATAGGGGACCGAACTGTCTCACGACGTTCTAAACCCAGCTCGCGTACCACTTTTAAATGGCGAACAGCCATACCCTTGGGACCTACTTCAGCCCCAGGATGTGATGAGCCGACATCGAGGTGCCAAACACCGCCGTCGATATGAACTCTTGGGCGGTATCAGCCTGTTATCCCCGGAGTACCTTTTATCCGTTGAGCGATGGCCCTTCCATTCAGAACCACCGGATC
>NZ_MIIZ01001389.1:0-361 GCF_001743005.1 Shigella sp. FC1967
TTCAGCGGTTATCTCTTCCGCACTTAGCTACCGGGCAATGCCATTGGCATGACAACCCGAACACCAGTGGTGCGTTCACTCCGGTCCTCTCGTACTAGGAGCAACCCCTCTCAATCTTCCAACGCCCACGGCAGATAGGGACCGAACTGTCTCACGACGTTCTAAACCCAGCTCGCGTACCACTTTAAATGGCGAACAGCCATACCCTTGGGACCTACTTCAGCCCCCAGGATGTGATGAGCCGACATCGAGGTGCCCAAACACCGCCGTCGATATGAACTCTTGGGCGGTATCAGCCTGTTATCCCCGGAGTACCTTTTATCCGTTGAGCGATGGCCCTTCCATTCAGAACCACCGGATC
>NZ_MIIZ01001390.1:0-360 GCF_001743005.1 Shigella sp. FC1967
AAACAACCCAGACCGCCAGCTAAAGGTCCCAAAGTCGATGGTTAAGTGGGAAACGAAGTGGGAAGGCTCAGACAGCCAGGATGTTGGCTTAGAAGTACAAGCCATCATTTAAAAGAAAGCGTAATAGCTCACTGGTCGAGTCGGCCGCGCGGAAGATGTAAGGGGGCTAAACCATGCACCGAAGCTGCGGCAGCGACACTATGTGTTGTTGGGTAGGGGAGCGTTCTGTAAGCCTGCGAAGGTGTACTGTGAGGTATGCTGGAGGTATCAGAAGTGCGAATGCTGACATAAGTAACGATAATGCGGGTGAAAAACCCGCACGCCGGAAGACCAAGGGTTCCTGTCCAACGTTAATCGGGG
>NZ_MIIZ01001391.1:0-360 GCF_001743005.1 Shigella sp. FC1967
ATTTCCAACTGGTCTCTTGCATCTGCCACCAATTGGCGTTCAAGGGTGACGCCATTTACGGTCTTAACAAATTGCTTTGGCTGACGCTTTACCTTTTTTGGTCTGGACACATCAGAGATAACCGTCACCGGCTTCCCACGCAGTTCACGCGGCAACGGTCCACTTAGCCCCCAGAACTAAGCGACGAGCGTACTCATGCTCGTATGGTTTCAACCCTCGACCTTCACAGTACATCTCAGTATCCACCAGCAGATCACCGCGCAGCCTCGCGTTTTTCCGCACTTGTTCGGACAAGACCGATTTGCCCTTCCCGCTGGCTCCCATTACGAGCGAGTGAGATTCTACTTTGTTATCAAAAAA
>NZ_MIIZ01001392.1:0-360 GCF_001743005.1 Shigella sp. FC1967
AAATCATCGTCGATGCGATAGAGAGGGGACTCGGGCCGAAGATGGATGCCCAGAGCGATGAGGGGAGTGTCGCATTCCACTACAACCTGACGTTCCCCCCAGCAAGTCAGCGCCAAAATAAGAACGCTGATGCGAGAGCATAAACAGCCTGAGGGGCTACTGCTTTTTTATATTTTGAGCGCTGGGATCGAAAAGGAGCTCTACGTCAATCACCAGCTTACCTCGGAAGAAAGTGAGCACATGATGGACGTCTATCTGAATCCCCTTGCGATGAGGCCAAGAAAGGAGCAGCTCATCTTGGCGGATGCGATAAATGACACCCTCGCCAAAGGGGGGCATCGGCATGGTCGAAGGTGGAAC
>NZ_MIIZ01001393.1:0-360 GCF_001743005.1 Shigella sp. FC1967
TCAAATATCACGGGGCTTGATGTGGGGCTGAGTCATTACGCCATCAAATCAGACGGCAATAAGATTGCTAATCCGCGCCACCTTATCAATGCCAGCCGTACACCTACGTCGAAAACAAAAAGCCTTATCTCGCAAGCCAAAAGGGAGTGCTAATCGCCGTAAAGCCCGAATACAGCTTGCAGGTGTACACGAACGGGTAGCCAATGCCCGTGCTGATTTTCAACACAAACTCTCTCGTGCAATTGTTGACGAAAACCAAGCGGTAATTGTCGAGACACTGAAATCGGCGAATATGATGAAAAACCACTGTCTGGCTCGCGCTATCGGTGATGCAGGCTGGCATGGTTTTATCACAAAGCT
>NZ_MIIZ01001394.1:0-360 GCF_001743005.1 Shigella sp. FC1967
ACTTGCCATCGCTGGGGCGTGTCATTTCGTTTCGGCTCCCCCTGTTTTTCCCTTTCTTCGCTGGACGCTCATCAGGATAAAAACAAAAAGCCTACCGCCCTCGTTTTTACTCGGTTGGTCAAATCGCTTCTTGCCACAAAAACAAGTTTTGTGACTTTTCAGCGATTTCGCATCGTTTTTACTTGTCAGTTTTGCACGATGTTAAAAACGCACTCAGAAGCCCGCAAAACCGTTCTAAACTTTCAGCGTAGATTTGGGTGTTTTTATAGGGTGATCGTGTCTTAAAATCGTTTCGAGGGGCTTTAATGGGGATGAACGGGCGGTTTTTGCTAACTAACTCGCCCGTTTAACATAAAAGGG
>NZ_MIIZ01001395.1:0-360 GCF_001743005.1 Shigella sp. FC1967
AAACGCGGCATTGGAGACACCTGGGCGTGGTGGAAATCAGAGAACATGCCTTATGAGCTGCGCTCGGCCACTCTGTTTTTGTCCGAACAGGACATATCAACCACACAGCCGGTGCCCATGCACGGCAGGGTTGATCAGGTGTACCAAACCAAGAATGGGGTTCTCATTCCTTTGGACACCAAGCTGCGCCAGGTAAACCACATCTATGAGTCGGACATTATCCAGCTCTCGGTTTACCGGGTAATTCTGTCACACAAGTACAAGGCACCCGTTGCCAAGTACGGCTATGTCCGAACCGTTGTTGAGACAGCGGACGGGGATAGAGTCCGTTACATCAAGACAAACCTTCTCAGCGAAAAA
>NZ_MIIZ01001396.1:0-359 GCF_001743005.1 Shigella sp. FC1967
GAGTTCCGCATTCTATTGCCCAGCGGATCAACTCCGAAAAGGTCAATCCGTTCGGTTTCCAGTGTTTTTTATGCCGTAACGCTAACGCCTTAAATTTTTTCACGCCCTTGATTATATTTTTTCTGCCCCGATCACCGGATCTTCACAACGAACCCCCTTGAACCGGTCGCTTATCAAATGACAATTCCCATAAATTTAATTCTTCGATGTATTCGTAATCTTCTGGCGATGCCAAACGAAATAATTGAGACATAGAGACACCCTCCGATCATGTGTGAACGGAGACAGTATAAGGCTTTCGAGAAATTCCGCTTCCTCGACGTGAAACAAGTTCACGCCTTGCGGCGAGCGTTTGCGAA
>NZ_MIIZ01001397.1:0-359 GCF_001743005.1 Shigella sp. FC1967
CGATTGAAACAATAAAATAGAGTATGTTTTTATGAACAGCTCAGTAAAATATACTGAAAAGTGATGTTAAACAAATAAATACAAGTATATGAGAGAAGCACTTTCAATTATGACATTTAGTTTACCATCTCACAGGAAAGTCTGCCTATCAACGCTTTTTTTATTCCCTTCCTTTTTACATTCAAAAAAATGACAAAAGCGTTAGCTACATCAAAAATTTCATCTACTCGAAACACTTTCTATCCCCCTCCACCTCTTGACGATTGAAACAATAAAATAGAGTATGTTTTTATGAACAGCTCAGTAAAATATACTGAAAAGTGATGTTAAACAAATAAATACAAGTATATGAGAGAAGC
>NZ_MIIZ01001398.1:0-12604 GCF_001743005.1 Shigella sp. FC1967
AATTATTCGTTTCAGCTTTTTTAGGCTTTTTTATTAAATCACACTGTACAGATTTTCTTTTTATGGGGATATTACCTTTTAGATACCCTCAACATTCAGTATCATAATGCGGTAAATAATGATTAAGGGGAATGTCAGATGCTGTGGTTTAAAAATATTTTGGTCTATCGCTTAAATAAAGAGATAGCACTGTCAATGGATGAGTTAGAACAACAGCTTGCTTCATTGGCATTCACACCTTGCAGTAGCCAAGATATGACCAAAACAGGTTGGGTTTCACCCATGGGGGATCGTGGTGAAGCACTTATTCATGTTGCAGGCAAACAAGTGATAATCTGTGCACGGAAAGAAGACAAAATTCTACCTGCTACCGTGATCAAACATGCCTTACAAGATAAAGTTGAAAAACTTGAAGGTGAGCAAGGTCGTAAACTGAAAAAAACAGAAAAAGCGACCTTAAAAGATGAAGTTGTTCATACTCTGCTTCCTCGTGCATTTAGTAAATTTTCACAAACATTTATTTGGTTAGATTTAGAAAAACAACTCGTTATTGTTGATTCAGGCAGTGCCAAACGTGCCGAAGACAATTTAGCATTGTTACGTAAAACCTTAGGTTCATTACCCGTCGTTCCACTGAATTTTAATGAATCTGTTGAATTAAAAATGACAGAATGGGTGCGCTCTGGAGAACTTCCAGCAGGTTTCACGTTGATGGATGAGGCAGAGCTAAAAGCGGTACTCGATGAAGGTGGCGTTATTCGTTGTAAGAAGCAAGAATTAGTTTCTGACGAAATTGCGACACATATTGAAGCAGGTAAGTTTGTCACCAAACTTTCTGTGGATTGGGAAGATCGCCTTCAGTTTATGCTTTGTGATGATGGTTCTATCAAACGCATTAAATTTAGTGAAACCTTACGTGAGCAAAATGATGATATTGATAAAGCCGATTTTGCCCAACGTTTTGATGCCGATTTCGTTTTAATGACGGGTGAATTAAGCGCTTTAATTGAACGAGTCATTGAAGTGTTAGGTGGCGAAGCCGAATAATAATATCTTCTTAAGAAAACAGCCTATCATTCACGATGTATAGGCTGTTTTTTTTATCTAATAAAAATAAAATTTATTTTTGAATTAAATAACGGATAGTTGGACCATCTTGTTGAATATCCAACACGGTATAACCGTAGTTTTTTGCATCAAGTGGGATATTGTTGATTGATTGAGGGCAATCACTCACTACTTCTAATATCTCGCCTTTTTTCAGTGATGGCATCGCTTCAAGCGTTGCTACTGCAGGGTAAGGACAAGGCTCACCGACCATATCTAGACGATAATCAGGAACAATGGTGTCTTTCTGACTCATGCGATTTCCTTATTAACTTGTGTTGAAATAGCGTTTTGTTGTTGTGCTTTTTTACGGAAAAAGTGTTTTTCCCACCAAAGTAATAATGCAAATGACAAGCCAAGCATCAGATACGTCACACCCAATCCCCCCACGGGGCCAAAGGTATCCAGTAAATTAATCTTGTCATAATCTGTTGCAATCACAGAGGCAAAGTCATCCCAATAATAAGCCAGTAATGTTGAACCGATTACATTACCCAATCCAACCCACCAAAAGTGAATTTGCCCTTCAACGGCACGATACATCCAGCCCGTTTCACACCCACCAGCAAGAACAATACCGAAACCGAAAAGTAAACCCCCAATAACAGCATTCGGACCCGCCCACATAATTTTGGGTGCAGCACCTAATTGGACATAACTGAAGATCCCAATGGCACTCACCGCCATACCGATGATAATCGCTTTTGCCATATGGGTTCTGCCTGTGATCCATAAATCACGAAAAGCAGAAGTAAAACAGATTTGCGCACGTTCAATTAAAATACCAAAACCAATACCGCCTAGCATGGCAAAACCCAGCTTTGGTGAATCAAAAAGAATAATTAAAGACCACGCAATCATGGCAAAAAAGATAACCATGCCCAATCTAAAACGACGCTTTGCACGTTGTTTATCTTGAGTAATTGGTGAGGCTTGGCTGACTTTTTGCAATTTGACGGGAATGCGGAATAGAGGCATTAACGACAATTTAGCACCAAAATAGGATCCTATCGCCGTTGCAACGGCAAAGAACCAAGCATGCAAAGAGAATTGAGGAATACCGGTAAAGAAAGCAGCAAGGTTACACCCCATTGCTAGACGAGCACCAAAACCAGCGATGATGCCACCTAGAACGGCTTGAAGAATGCGAATTTTATGTTGAGGGTGACGAAGTTTGACGTTGTTGGCCCAAAGAGCAGCCATAATACAACCGCCAAACATTCCGATAATCATCACACCATCAATACGCGTTAATGGCGTACCTTCAAGACCGATGATTTTAAAGTAACCCCATTCTTCAGGGTGAGCGCCAAACCATTGCATCACGTGGCCACCCCAGCGAGTAAACTCACCCGTGACAGCCCAAAAAGTGCCGGTTAAACCAAAATAATAAGTTGATAAGATACCTGCCGCAATAACGGCTGGAAGAGGCTTCCAAAAGCGGATCAAGTACTGGGATTTAAATTCTGACCAAGACATGTTTTTTCCTAGAGCTTACCTCTACGAGAGACACTCTCCACGCAGTAGGATTGGGCGAACATGTTACTCCGATAATTTTTTTATCAAAGAGTCAGTATCCAGATAAATGAAGGAAATTTGCGTTATAACAAATTTTTTGTAACAACGAGGAAACTTCCCCCACTTATAAATCGTCTGATCATGCAATCTATAAGTGGGAAAGAAATCATTAGCAAATACGAGGTAGTGGTTCGTTATAAGGTAAGTCAAGAATACGGCTAGTTCCGAAAATTCCTGTTAATCGAATATAATTATCTTCAGTAACTTCACCAATAGTACAAGCATCTTTACCTAAAGTATGTTGATGTAACGCTTCAAGTACTTGAGCTTCAGCTTCTGGTGATACCACTAAAACAATTTTGCCTTCGTTAGCAAAATTCAGTGCCTCAAGCCCTAATAATTCACAAACGCCACGAACAGATTGTTTCATTGGCAATTTACTTTCATGTACATTCATGCCACAACCACTGGCTTGAGCAAATTCATGTAAAATGGCTGTCACTCCGCCTCGTGTTGCATCACGTAATGCACGAATACCCTTAATTTGGCGTAAAGGCGCAATCATTGGCTCAAGAACAGCACAGTCACTTTGTAGATCGGCTTCTAACCCTAAATTTTCACGAAGATTCAAGATTGTTGCACCGTGATCGCCAATAGTACCGCTCACTAAGATCTTATCACCCGCTTTAATATTACTGGCAGCCCAATTAATTGCTGTTGGAATAACCCCAATACCCGCAGTATTGATAAAGATCTTATCCGCAGCACCACGAGGAACCACTTTCGTATCCCCTGTCACAATTTGTATTCCTGCTTGTGCTGCTGCTTTCGCCATCGCCATGACAAGGGTTTCGAGGGTTTCAAACGCAAGCCCTTCTTCAAGAATAAAACCACATGAAAGATAACGAGGCACCGCACCACCAACAGAAAGATCGTTAGCCGTACCGCAAACTGATAATTTACCAATATTTCCACCAGGGAAAATAATGGGATCGATGACATAGCTGTCTGTACTAAATGCAAGACGATCACCAAGCGTTGTTAACTCATTTAATGTGATCCGCGCTTGATCTTCTTTTTCATTTAATAATGGATTATCGAACGCTTTTAAAAATAGGCCTTCGATAAGTTGTTGCATTCCTTGCCCACCATTTCCTTGGGCTAAGGTGATTTCATCAGGTTGTTTCATATATTACCTTCACGGCGATACTGATAATAAGCCGCACATGCACCTTCTGATGATACCATCAAGGCACCCAATGCCGTTTCTGGTGTACAGCTTTTACCAAAGAGTGGGCAATCAGAAGGTTTGCATCGTCCAGTTAATACATCCCCACAGCGAGATTGTGGATTATCGGCAACTTTCTGCGGTGCGGGAGTAAAACGTAATTCAGCATCAAATTCAGAATAAGCGGGTGTTAATTGAATACCTGACATTGGGATTTCACCCAGTCCACGCCATTCACTGGTTTCTTTTAACATAAACACTTCACTCAGTGCTTTTTGAGCCAACTTATTACCTTCATTCGGGACAATGCGACTATATTGATTTTCAATACTTAAAATATAATCTGCATTTTCTGCTTTTGCTTTAAGCTGTTTAATGACCATCAGTATAGCTTGTAATAGGTCTAATGGTTCAAACCCTGTCACCACAAAAGGCTTTTCAAATTCATCACATAGTGGTTGATATGGCTTACAACCAATCACCATACTCACATGCCCTGGTGCAATAAACCCGTCAATACGCACATCATCTTGCTCTAGTAAGCAGCGTAAAGTTGGCACAATAGTAATATGCTGGCAAAACAGAGAGAAGTTTTTAAGCCCGCGCAATTTGGCTTGTTGTAGCGTCATTGCCGTACTTGGCATTGTCGTTTCAAAACCTAAACCAAAAAAGACAACTTGCTTATCTGGATTATCTTGTGCAATTTTGAGTGAATCAAGTGGTGAATAGACAATACGAATATCATTGCCACGACGACGTGCATCAAGCATTGAGCCATGACGACCCGGTACTCTCATGGCATCACCAAAAGTACAGAAAATCACGTCAGGGCGAGCTGCAATTTCTAAACAGGCATCAATTCGCCCCATCGGTAATACACAAACAGGACAACCCGGTCCATGAACAAATTCAATTTCGTCGGGTAATAAGCGGTCTAGCCCAAATTTAAAAATGGCATGTGTATGCCCACCACAGACTTCCATAATTTGTAATGGACGCTCAATAGGATGAGGCCATTGTGAAATAGTTTCACGGATTTGGGCGAGTAAGGCTTTCGCAAGTTCGGGATCACGAAATTCATCAACGTACTGCATCATCAGCCTCTTCTAGGGTCACACCATAAACATGCTGTAATGCATCAAGGGTATCTTGTGCTTCTTGCTCATCAAGAATACTCATCGCAAATCCCACATGAATAAGTACCCATTTACCTAATAATTCACGCGGTTCGCCTTCACATACCATCGAAATATTAACAGCACGTTTTACACCACTGACTTCGGCATAAGCAAGTTGGTGGACGTCTTCGCCCACCTCAACAATCTTAGCTGGAACACCTAAGCACATAAACGACTCTCCAGCCAAGTTAACCACTCTTCCATGCCTTCACCTGTTGTTGCAGATAACGCAATGATTTCGATATTGGGATTAACACGGCGAGCAGATTCAATGCAGGCTTGAACATCAATATTCAGATGTGGGACTAAATCCATTTTGTTGATAATCATTAAATCAGCCGCAGCAAACATATGCGGGTATTTCAGGGGTTTATCTTCACCTTCCGTGACAGAAAGAATAGCCACTTTATGCTTTTCACCCAGATCAAAACTTGCAGGGCAGACTAAGTTTCCTACGTTTTCAATAAAGAGAACGCTGTTATCTTGTAAGCCTAATTGGTGTGTCGCATCATGCACCATTTGTGCATCAAGGTGACAGCCTTTACCTGTATTCACTTGGATCGCCGGCACACCTGTTTCGCGGATACGATCCGCATCATTAGTGGTTTGCTGATCGCCTTCGATCACCGCGCAAGGCACTCGTTGCGCTAACTGTTTTAATGTCTGTGTTAATAGCGTCGTTTTACCAGAACCAGGACTTGAAACTAAATTCAATGCCAATACATTTTGTTGTTCAAAATGTTCACGGTTATGGATAGCAATGCGGTTATTTTTATCCAACACATCCATTTCAATTTTCAGCATACGCTTTTGGCTAATACCTGGAGCATGTGTTCCAGCCTCACCTTGGCCATAGTGCATATTCTGATTTTCAATCACTGGGCTAAATTGCTCTTCGTGCTCATGATCGTGATTGTGATCGTGGTTATGAGAATGTGAATGCTCATGGCTATGATCGTGACTATGAGCATGGTCGTGACTATGAGCATGGTCGTGACTATGAGCATGGTCGTGATCATGTGAATGATGATCGCCATGTCCATGATGATGTTCATGGAATACTGGGGTTTCGTTTAGCTGTGTATCGTTATGAAAATGAAGATGGACATCACCACTGTTATGATAATAGTGGTGATGAACGATGATAGGCTGACCATGTGTTTCGTAGTTATGCTTATGCTTTTGTTCAGACTTATCAATGTATTTATGAACAGTATTCGCTGGAGTAGCATTGTGTTCATGATGATGATCATGCCCATGATGGCCGTGATCATGATGATGACCGTGGTCGTGATGATCATGGTCATGAGAGTGATGATGGTGGTGCTCATGTGAATGAGGCTCTACGCCTTCAATTCTGACATTGCCTTCGCCACAACCGCAAGTGCTACACATATTCTGACTCCTGTACTATTCAATAAGAAGAATGTGACTCTGTGTCGCGTAAAATTTCTACACTATGATCTTAACTGACCACGGAAGAGAGAACGACGACTTAAATCAACTTCTGCTACGGATTGTGTCTGAACAGGAAGAGAAAGAGCCATTTTCACACTATTTTCAACTAACTCCACAGCATGTTCCGCTGTTAAATGTCTATCAAGTGGCGACATTAATGAACAAGCAAGGTACTGCATGCCACCTGCAAGCTCACCCACAACGAATTTAATCTGACCACAAGGTAATTCTAACCCAATGCGATCCCCGACTTTTCGATGTGGCCATTCTTGCGAAGGTCCAGGAAAGACAACAAGTTCTAACATCCAAGGAGTAAGAACAGCACCAATCCACTGATTTTCAAATAAGGTAAAACCGCCCGCTTTGACAGGAACACCTTCGCGATAAAAAGGAAGCCCTTTCATCTCTTTATCAGCAATTTCACTAAAACGTGTTTCAAGTTGCTCAACAGGCGGTTCTTCGTATCCCAGGATATCCCAGCTTAATTCACTCATGCTGTTACCTCTTTAGGTGTGACAGAAATGCCATATTCACGCAAAATATTCACGACATGTTCTAGTGCAATTTCCATTGATTTCTCACCGATGTCAGACAGCGACATACTTGGCTCTAATGATGCTGGCTCAATTCCGACTAAAATCAGTTTACGAGGGAATTCATCTGTCATACGCAGTGCCATTAACACATCAGATAAGCCTAGCTGATGAGGTGAGATCTTTTGTGTAAAGAGTGCGGGAACATCATCATCATGTAATATAAAAATACTGCCTGGCTCATGATTGCTTCTTACTGCATCAATAACAATCAGGAGATCTCTTGCAGCGATATCTTGCAAAATTTCCATCCCTGATGTGCCGCCATCAATAACATCGACGTTCTCTGGTAAAGAGAAGCGCTCTTCGAGCGCTTCTACTGTACGAACACCAATGCCTTCATCGCTTAGTAATAAATTACCAATACCTAAGACGAGAGTTCGCATTATAATACCTTCACCTTACTTAGTTCTTTACCTGTTAAATCAACCATATGCACAGCACATGCCATACATGGGTCAAAGGAGTGGATCGTTCTTACCACTTCTAATGGTTTTTTCGGATCAGCAACAGGTGTACCCACAAGTGATAACTCATAAGGACCCGGTTCATCATTAAAGTTACGAGGTCCCGCATTCCATGTTGATGGAACAACGGCCTGATAGTTAGTGATTTTACCGTCTTTAAACACGATCCAGTGAGATAACATACCGCGAGAGGCTTCTTCAAAACCAACACCACGATACTCTTTACCCGGTTCAAATTCTGGTTTAATAAAGGAAGTCGTATCGCCTCGTCCAATATTATCAACCAATGATTTCCATAAGAAATTCAGAGAATCTTGTAATACGCAAGCATGAACAGTACGTCCAATAATACGTCCCCAAGTTGACTCTAACTGCTCATTAACCAGTGTTTCACCTGTTAATTTAGTATAGATTTCATTAACTTCATTATAGTGCTTAACAGTACCTTCATGCTTACCTGCTAAACCACATACTAACCACGCTAATGTACCGACTTCGACAGGTTTACCATAGAATGTTGGTGATTTAACCCATGAGTATTTATTGTTTTCATCCCACCCCGTGTATTTAGGGCGAGTTAAACCTTCCCATGGTTTTAAGGGTTCATCATCTTCATACCATGCGTGCTTACCACTTTCTTCGATACCGTCTTTTAGATTCTGATCTTTCCAGTCTTTAATGGGGCGATATGTAGAGAAATCGATTCCCTCCATATAGCCACCAGAAAGTAAGAACTCTGTGTTATTACCATTAATGGGTAACTCAGGTACTGACAGATAGTAGTTAGCGCCTTTACCGATTTTTAACCATTCTGGGTAATATGCAGCAAAAATAGCAGTATCGACTTTATAAACTTGTTCAATAAAATCACCAAGATTATCGATAAAGTGCTTCACATACATTAAACGTTCTAAGTTAAGAACACTTGGTGCATCAAGATTAATTGGGTTAGCAACGCCCCCCACAGCCAAGTTTTGAATGTGAGGTGTTTTACCACCAAGAACAGCAACGATACGGTTAGCATCACGCTGACATTCAAGCGCTTGCAGATAGTGAGCAACAGCAATCAGGTTCACTTCTGGTGGCAATTTCATGGCGGAGTGACCCCAGTAGCCATTAGCAAAAATACCTAATTGTCCGCTATCGACTAAACCTTGAATTTTCTTCTGAACTTTTCTGAATTCTTCCGCAGAGTTTAATTGCCATTTAGAAACCCCTTTCAGCATCGCGGATGCTTTTTCAGGATCTGCTTGCAATGCAGAAGTAATATCAACCCAGTCCATCGCAGAAAGCTGATAGAAATGAACGATATGGTCATGAAGAATATGAGAAGCTAAAATAATGTTACGGATATACTGCGCATTGACAGGGATATCCATACCTAAAGCATCTTCAACAGCACGTACTGAGGCAATCGCGTGAACGGTCGTACAAACACCACAGATACGTTGCACGATAATCCATGCATCACGAGGATCGCTTCCTTTTAGGATCTCCTCCATTCCGCGCCACATGGTACCGGAAGACCAAGCCTTAACAACTTTTCCGTTATCAATTTCACAATCGACGCGTAAATGCCCTTCAATACGGGTAATAGGATCAATAGTAATGCGTTGGCTCATGATTTAACCTCAGCCTTTTTTAATTGTATATTTGAATCTGTTTGTGCAGGTAAAACCGGCAATAAACGGATAATAAGAATGTAAGCAGTTACTTCAAATGCAACGAAACCAATAGAAATCAGCAATTCACTTGCTGTTGGGAAATAGTGGTAACCATTACCTGGATTGTAAGCAACTAAAGAGTAGTTCATACGCCACATTGCTGCGCCAATTAAGATAAATACAGCACAAACAAACAGCATTCTTGGACTACGGCGGTTATTATTTAAATGCATCAAAATAAGAGGAAGTAATAATAATGCACTTTCAGCAATGAATAACCACGAGAACATATCCCCATTTCCGATATAACTCAGTTTACCGTTCCAAATAATTTCACCCCAACGACATACCAAGAATGCAATCAGTAACACTTCGATCACTTTAGTTAATTTGGTAAATAGCGGTGTTTCATCATCATTCATCGTACGACTTGCTTTTAGCAAAGAGCCTTCAAAAATAACGATGGTGAAACCAAGGAGAAAGGCGGTTAACAGAGAAAACAGCGGTAACATCTCATAAGATTGCCACAGTGGATGTACTTTCCAACCTGCTGAAATCATTAATGATCCCATTGAAGATTGGTGCATGGTTGGCAGTAAAGCACCAAGACCAATAATAAAGAACATCGCTTTATTAAGACGTTTCAACGACACTTTCCAACCTAAACGCTCTAATAACGCAGGTAAGAATTCTAATGCCATCACCATAATATAGATGGTCATACAGGTCGCTGTTTCAAATAACACTGAGTTAACGTTAAAGTATTGCGGCATAAAGAAGTGAGGCATGTTCCAATAACGACCAATATCAATAGCAATGGATAAACCACCTAATGAATAGCCGAACAAGCTCGCTAATAATGCAGGGCGTACTAATGGGTGAAACTCCCCTTTATTAAAGACATAAACAGCCCATGCAAGTGCCCAACCGCCACATGCAAAGCCTGTTCCTATCAATAAGTCAAAGGCAATCCAAATACCCCAAGGATATCCCCCATTCAGATCAGAGACATCGCCCAGACCAAATACCAAACGCTTACCAATAAGAATAAAACCGAGCACAGCAAGCGGTAAAAATACTCTTACTGCTAGAGTAAATAACTTACCGCCAAGTGGACGAGGATCATGACTCGACATCGTTATCCTCCTTGTGGTGTTCCTGCTCTTGTTTTTTACTATTACGGTTAACCAAATAGGTGATCCCTGCAAGGGCTGCTATTGGTAATACCATGCCTTTGTAAAGCGTATGCTGAATATGTTCAGAACGTGCACCCGTTGATAATGGCGCCACGTCTGGCATTCCTAAATTGTCAAAAGGAACAGCAGAAAGTACCATGACTTGCGTACCGCCACCTTCGAACTCACCATAGATATGATCTTGATATTCAGGAATTTTATGAAGATAAGTATCGCCACCACTAATGGTTTGACGTGGATAATGATATTCTTCACCCGCTTTTTTCGCTAAACGACGTTTTGCTTCTTCAAGCAACTCTTCGCGTGTACCGAAAATAACAGCACCAGTAGGACAAACTTCAACACAGCCTGGTAATAAGCCTTTATCTAAGCGCTCAACACCTTTTTGGTTACAAAGCTCACATTTATAAAGCTTACCAAAGGGATCGTCATAATCGTATTTTGGAATGTTATAAGGGCATCCCACCATACAGTAACGACAACCTGTACAGATATCCGCGTGATAATGGACAATACCGGTTTTTGGATCTTTGGTTAACGCAGAAACAGGACAAACAGAAACGCAGTTTGCATCCACACAATGCATACATTGTTTCTTAATAAAGGCATAACCGTTTTCCAGTTGGTCTTTATTTTCGCCAGTACCATCACGCCAAATTTGAATAATGTTATTTGTGTAAGGACTTAATTTGTCATTGTTTGACCAAATCGGATCACCATTCGCGTAAGTATCACCACGCTCCATTGGCTCCGGGTGATTAATTTCCTGACATTTTGTGACACATGCTTGACAGCCTACACACAGTGTAGAGTCGTAGAGCATACCGAGAGACCCAGGAATTGGGGGACGGTTCTGCGCCGCAGCATGACTCGCAGTGGGCGCCATTCCCGCAAGGAGAACCCCACCTGATGCCAGCTTAAAGAAATGACGCCTATTCACCGTTTATCCTCCTGTGAGGCTCCTGTGGCATTCTTGTCACGGCCTAATTGACGCACAGCCATCACACTGACACCCGCAACCGCCCCCACAACAGCACCCAGTAAGCCAGCAGCCCCATAAGAGACTCCACCACCTTCTTTTGCATTAACATCTGGTACTTGCGCTTTTGGTGTTGGCTGATAAACATTCGCTAATTGGAAAATACCTTTCGTAAAGCCGATACCTTCCTCGTTACAACCATAGCAAGGGTGACCGATACCCACAGGCCAGATCCCACCACCAACATCGCAGAATTCTAATGTTGGGCAGTTACCATAAGTTTCAGGGCCTTTACAGCCTAAATGATATAAACACCAGCCTTGACGATGACCTTCATCACCAAATTCTTTAGCAAAACGACCCGCATCAAAATGAGGACGACGTTCACAGTTTTCGTGAATTAAGCGCTCATAAGCAAAAAGCGGTCTGTTTTTGCTATCTAACTTAGGTAATTTATTGAAAGTAATAATGTGTGCAACAGTTGCTAAGAAGTTATGTGGGTTTGGCGGACACCCTGGAATATTGATAACGGTTTTACCCGGTAAAATAGCTTCCAGTGATTTAGCGCCTGTTGGGTTGCCTCCAGTAGCAGGTACCCCACCCCATGCAGAACATGAACCAATAGCAATAATCGCAGCAGCGCCTTCAGCGGCTTCTTTGATATGCTCAAGAATTGGCTTTCCTGCAACCATACAGTAAACACCGCCGTCTTTGTCTGGGATCGAACCGTCAACAACGAGGACGTACTTACCTTTATATTTCTCCATTGCATTGTGTTTATTTTCTTCAGCTTGTTCACCAAAAGCTGAGGAAAGCACTTCGTGATATTCGAGTGCGATAACATCAAGAACGAGGTTTTCCAGAGTCGGGTGAGTTGCGCGTAATAAAGACTCCGTACACCCAGTACATTCCTGAGCACCAATCCAAATAACAGGTGGACGTTCAGGTGATGCCATTGCTTCTGACATTTCTGCGGCAGCTTTGCCGCTTAATCCCATGGTAGCTGACAACGCAGCACACAATTTCATAAAATCGCGTCGGTTAATACCATGATGGGAAAAAACATTATTCCCCAAGGCCATATATCTCTCCTGATATGATGATTTTTTAATTGGAATAATTTAAAACACCGCCTTTTTAACACTCCGACACAATAATGACTTGATCATTATCAAGCGATAATCCATTAAAAAAGAAATTATTCCTTTATGTGAGT
>NZ_MIIZ01001399.1:0-359 GCF_001743005.1 Shigella sp. FC1967
TTTTTGTTTTCGACGTAGGTTACGGCTGGCATTGATAAGGTGGCGCGGATTAGCAATCTTATTGCCGTCTGATTTGATGGCGTAATGACTCAGCCCCACATCAAGTCCCGTGATATTTGATATCAATGTTGGCTTTGCCGGTGCTTCTACCCCGTCATCACAGAGTAGTGACGCATAGTATTTTCCGGTTGCGCTGCGACTCAGTGTGATACTTTTTCAGCGCCCCCCGTAATTTTCACGATGTAAACGCGCTTCAATCGGTGCGATTTTCGGGATTTTTTATCGCGCCATCAATGACTTTGATCCCGACACAATGATAGCTAGATTGTCTGCCATGCTTACTTTTAAACGTGGGAAAA
>NZ_MIIZ01001400.1:0-359 GCF_001743005.1 Shigella sp. FC1967
CCCCGGTTGATGTGGTAGAGGAAGGCAGAAAGGTCGCCGGTAAGCACGGCATGATGGCCGAGATCGGATTGAAACATCAGGTTGATGCCTGGTATGCAGATATGGACGAAACACGGCTCGCAACCGATTGGAACACCGCCGTCATTACGCCTCACTGCTTGCTGCTTTCCTATCTGGATGTGCTTCAAAAGAACAAAGTTCCCTTTGATGAAGGTGTGCAGCTCGCTGCCGAATGGGTGAAGCAACTTGGCGGGGAATTTGCGTGAAGACACTGAGGAAGCGCCGGAAGCTGAGGCTACAGTGCTTTCCCTGGGGAGAGCCACGGCTCATTGCTTTAAACCCTATCCGGACACAAAAAA
>NZ_MIIZ01001401.1:0-359 GCF_001743005.1 Shigella sp. FC1967
AGAGGGAAACAACCCAGACCGCCAGCTAAGGTCCCAAAGTCATGGTTAAGTGGGAAACGAAGTGGGAAGGCTCAGACAGCCAGGATGTTGGCTTAGAAGCAGCCATCATTTAAAGAAAGCGTAATAGCTCACTGGTCGAGTCGGCGCGCGGAAGATGTAACGGGGCTAAACCATGCACCGAAGCTGCGGCAGCGACACTATGTGTTGTTGGGTAGGGGAGCGTTCTGTAAGCCTGCGAAGGTGTACTGTGAGGTATGCTGGAGGTATCAGAAGTGCGAATGCTGACATAAGTAACGATAATGCGGGTGAAAAACCCGCACGCCGGAAGACCAAGGGTTCCTGTCCAACGTTAATCGGGG
>NZ_MIIZ01001402.1:0-358 GCF_001743005.1 Shigella sp. FC1967
CTCAGATTGAACGCTGGCGGCAGGCCTAACACATGCAAGTCGAGCGGTAACAGGAGAAAGCTTGCTTTCTTGCTGACGAGCGGCGGACGGGTGAGTAATATATGGGGATCTGCCCGATAGAGGGGGATAACTACTGGAAACGGTGGCTAATACCGCATGATGTCTACGGACCAAAGCAGGGGCTCTTCGGACCTTGCGCTATCGGATGAACCCATATGGGATTAGCTAGTAGGTGGGGTAATGGCTCACCTAGGCGACGTCTCTAGCTGGTCTGAGAGGATGATCAGCCACACTGGGACTGAGACACGGCCCAGACTCCTACGGGAGGCAGCAGTGGGGAATATTGCACAATGGGCGC
>NZ_MIIZ01001403.1:0-358 GCF_001743005.1 Shigella sp. FC1967
ACTTGCCATCGCTGGGGCGTGTCATTTCGTTTCGGCTCCCCCTGTTTTTCCCTTTCTTCGCTGGACGCTCATCAGGATAAAAACAAAAAGCCTACCGCCCTCGTTTTACTCGGTTGGTCAAATCGCTTCTTGCCACAAAAACAAGTTTTGTGACTTTCAGCGATTTCGCATCGTTTTTACTTGTCAGTTTTGCACGATGTTAAAAAACGCACTCAGAAGCCCGCAAAACCGTTCTAAACTTTCAGCGTAGATTTGGGTGTTTTATAGGGTGATCGTGTCTTAAAATCGTTTCGAGGGGCTTTAATGGGGATGAACGGGCGGTTTTTGCTAACTAACTCGCCCGTTTAACATAAAAGGG
>NZ_MIIZ01001404.1:0-358 GCF_001743005.1 Shigella sp. FC1967
CCCCGGTTGATGTGGTAGAGGAAGGCAGAAAGGTCGCCGGTAAGCACGGCATGATGGCCGAGATCGGATTGAAACATCAGGTTGATGCCTGGTATGCAGATATGGACGAAACACGGCTCGCAACCGATTGGAACACCGCCGTCATTACGCCTCACTGCTTGCTGCTTTCCTATCTGGATGTGCTTCAAAAGAACAAAGTTCCCTTTGATGAAGGTGTGCAGCTCGCTGCCGAATGGGTGAAGCAACTTGGCGGGGAATTTCGTGAAGACACTGAGGAAGCGCCGGAAGCTGAGGCTACAGTGCTTTCCCTGGGGAGAGCCACGGCTCATTGCTTTAAACCCTATCCGGACACAAAAAA
>NZ_MIIZ01001405.1:0-357 GCF_001743005.1 Shigella sp. FC1967
TTAAAACCATTCAAAGACACTAACTCAAATGCACCACTTGATTGACTCGGACTTAGCCCGGTCTCCGAAAGGATAAACAGGCAAATTGTGGTAGTAAAAACGTACCGGAAAACGAAATTCCGGCTCTGCCTCCGAATCACGCTGCGGTATCGAAAGATTACAGTGCGTACCTGATAAGAGCACCAATCAACGGACTAGGGATTTCTTGGATTGCACCGTCGAAAGAAGCCCAACCTAACCAGAAGAACCAAACTTAGATGACTGCTCCCCCGCCGTAAACGGCGAGGCTTCCCACTTCTCAGACCGCAACCCTCTGTACGACGGATTTACGCGGGTCTCCATGGGCTGAAACGACGA
>NZ_MIIZ01001406.1:0-357 GCF_001743005.1 Shigella sp. FC1967
GTTTTCTGGTTTTGCACCCCAAGAGCCCGCATTGGCACAACCGGAAAGGAAAAAAGAGATAATTAAGAGCGAGGCAAGTTTGGGGGAAATTTGCCAAAAGGTTATTTTTGGGGACATACAGCGGGCTCCTTCAAATTATGAGGCTCATTAATTGGATATTCAGGATGGCCATATCCCTTGCAAGACGTGGTGATTTTCACTTCGTCGCAAGGTAAGAAATGGACTTTAACACTACAAGGTTCGTCATATTGCGGGATCGGCACCCAAGCTTCGTGGGTTGAGGTATTATCGCGCAGTTGTTGCTCCCAGCGATTATAGGCTTCGACTTGGTCAAAATCAGGTGCTGGTGGAAATTTT
>NZ_MIIZ01001407.1:0-357 GCF_001743005.1 Shigella sp. FC1967
CCCTTTTATGTTAAACGGGCGAGTTAGTTAGCAAAAACCGCCCGTTCATCCCCATTAAAGCCCCTCGAAACGATTTTAAGACACGATCACCCTATAAAAACACCCAAATCTACGCTGAAAGTTTAGAACGGTTTTGCGGGCTTCTGAGTGCGTTTTTAACATCGTGCAAAACTGACAAGTAAAAACGATGCGAAATCGCTGAAAGTCACAAAACTTGTTTTGTGGCAAGAAGCGATTTGACCAACCGAGTAAAACGAGGGCGGTAGGCTTTTTGTTTTTATCCTGATGAGCGTCCAGCGAAGAAAGGGAAAAACAGGGGGAGCCGAAACGAAATGACACGCCCCAGCGATGGCAAGT
>NZ_MIIZ01001408.1:0-357 GCF_001743005.1 Shigella sp. FC1967
GCAAAGGCATAAGCCAGCTTGACTGTGAGAGTGACGGCTCGAGCAGGTACGAAAGTAGGTCTTAGTGATCCGGTGGTTCTGAATGGAAGGGCCATCGCTCAACGGATAAAAGGTACTCCGGGGATAACAGGCTGATACCGCCCAAGAGTTCATATCGACGGCGGTGTTTGGCACCTCGATGTCGGCTCATCACATCCTGGGGGCTGAAGTAGGTCCCAAGGGTATGGCTGTTCGCCGATTTAAAGTGGTACGCGAGCTGGGTTTAGAACGTCGTGAGACAGTTCGGTCCCTATCTGCCGTGGGCGTTGGAAGATTGAGAGGGGTTGCTCCTAGTACGAGAGGACCGGAGTGAACGCA
>NZ_MIIZ01001409.1:0-12570 GCF_001743005.1 Shigella sp. FC1967
GCTATTTGACGGACAGATGATCGCTCAACTGCGTGATGCATTTGACTCCGCTGCGGCAAAACTTGAATGCGAAATTATTGAGATGGACGGAGAGCCTGAGCCTGACCATGTGCATCTGCTGGTTGCTTACCCGCCAAAACTGGCGGTCAGTGTGATGGTCAACAATCTGAAATCAGTATCGTCGCGCCTGCTGCGCCAGCAAAACACACATTTACGGACACAAAGTAAAACGGGACTTTTGTGGTCAAGGTCGTACTTTGTCTGTAGCTCCGGAGGGGCAACGATTGAAACACTCAGAGCCTACGTTCAGAGCCAGTCAACGCCTGATTGATCTTTAAAGCCCTGCGGGCTTTTCGCCTTATATCCCCACCCGCACTGGGCGAGGGTTTACGACGTTTTTCGCTAATAAAGGTCGAAATATATTTAATAAATGTCATTTAGAGTACCGAGTGTAATGATTTTGAAAATCTTACCAATAATAATGGTATAAAAGCAGTTTATTTTTTCGACTTAATCAAATAAATAGCAGTATTGGGAGAGCAATATGGCGATTGACCTTAGCAATCTTGTCACTGAAAGTAGAAATCATAACAGTGAAAATATAGACACACTTTCAACATTAGAGATGCTAAAAGTTATTAATAATGAAGATAAAAAAGTGCCATTAGCTGTCGAGAAAGTGTTACCTGAAATTGCTCAATTAGTTGATAAAGTTGCCATTGCTTTTTCTTTAGGTGGTCGTCTTATTTATTGCGGAGCCGGTACTTCGGGACGATTAGGGATTTTAGATGCCAGTGAATGCCCTCCAACTTATGGCACACCTCATGACATGGTGATTGGTTTAATTGCGGGGGGGGCATAAAGCCATTTTACAAGCTGTCGAAAATGCAGAAGATAATATTCAATTAGGTGAACAAGATTTACGCCAACTTAATTTTAATGAGAAAGATATTTTAGTGGGTATTGCGGCAAGTGGTAGAACACCGTATGTAGTCGGTGCTTTACAGTATGCAAAATCATTAGGTGCAACAACAGGGGCGATCAGCTGTAATCCAGAAAGTTCGATTGCTAAACTTGCTGATATTGCCATTACACCGATTGTGGGTGCTGAAGTTATTACCGGTTCATCACGTATGAAAGCCGGCACGGCGCAAAAACTTATTCTTAATATGATCACGACAGGTGCGATGATCAAAATGGGTAAGGTGTTTGGTAACTTAATGGTGGATGTTGAAGCGACCAACGCTAAGCTTGTAGAGCGTCAAATTCGTATCGTTATGCAAGCCACTGAGTGTGAAAGATCTGTCGCTGAAGCGTCATTGTCACAATGTCAGCGTCACTGTAAAACGGCGATTTTGATGATTTTAGCGGGGGTAGATGCACTTCAAGCCGCCCAGATGCTTAATCAAAATAAAGGATTTATTAGAAAGGCGTTGGGTGAGTGATTAAATCGTTTTGGTTTTCTCACATTATTTAATGTACATTTTAGCTGTGCAAATTTTAATCTGCAAAATAAAATGAGAAGCCTTTTATAACAAAAAAGCCAGCAAATACAAGGTATCGACTGGCTTAATGATGGGCTGTAAACCGCTAAGAAATCTTACTCAATATTGGATCTATTCATTGAGTAGGCGGGTTAAAAGTGCATGGTTACTGGGTTTTTGTTATTCAATGTTTTCTAGGGGTACACCCTTGGGTACACGCTAAATCGGAGTGTACCGCTGAATTGATTAAATAGTGTTCTCTAGTGGATTTGCCAACCAGAAATAACCCTCACCGTAATCTCACCGCGTTTTTCACGACTCCGTTTCAAACGGAACCGTAAAATTAACACTTGTGTGATTTTAAACGACGACAGTGATTATTTGCGCACCTCAATATGAGGCGTACAAAATAGAATAGGTAGGCTGGTGGACTTATTCGAACTGCCCCGATATTTTCGGGTTAGCTGAACTGGTCATCTTAAAGAGGGTCAGTTGTGAGCTAGTCTAATAATATTGGGTTAGTTTAAAGAGGAGAAATAGCCTATTTACCGTGAGCTATAAGGCTAAAATTTCAGAGACGAATAAATACAGAGAAATACGTCATTAGATCAACAAAAAACACCTTATATTGTTGACGTTACGTTGACGTATGTTTTATCTATCAACCATTCTGCAAGTATTGATACAACTGGCTTTAACACTCATTTAGTTGTGATCAATTCGGACTTATAGAAAAATACTTATATAAGGGTGATATTTCGATAACGTCAAGCATATAGGCAAGCCTACCAGCGTAATGTCAACGATTTCTAAGACTTTAAGTTAACGTAACGTCAAAATTGATGTAATTAACATCATGTATATCACTTGGATGGATATAATTGATGGGATGGGTCTAGCCAAACAATATGAAATATATCTCCAATGAAAAAACCATGAATTCTTCCATGCTCATTCCTCGATACCGCAAATTGGTAGGGTGTAAAGGATTGGAATTGTTCGTTTAGGTTTTGAAAACCCTTAGGTTCAGATGTAGTGCTCCAATCAATACAATGAGCCTTTAAAGAAGGGCTACGACCAGATTGTAACTCTATCGCGGTGTGCGAGGACACATTTTTAAGACGTTCAATGACCTTGCAGAAATAATTTGTATTTTGCTCAGAAAAGCCAAACTTATCATGTTGATAATCTAAGTATTTAAAAGAAAAACTAATAGTATGCGGAGCATTGACAGTAACACCAGCTGATATTTTCTTAGCTGATGTTTGTGGTGGTATGGCTTTTATTTTTTTCTTAGCCATTATTTATCAATAGTTCTACGATAAAAGTTCGCGGTGATATTCTTATCTATTACAGCTGTGCATGGTTCATCATTTGGTATTGTACCTCGTGCTTTCAGCCAAGGCTCTTCATTATGAGTCATTCTTTCTAATTCATAAGCATCAAAGCCACCAAAAACATCATAAATTTCATTTAAGTGTTCCTTGACAGACTCAGATAAATCTTGCGGACAAGAAATCTCTTCGGTAATTGGACGCCACTTATAATCAGCAAAACGACTATACAAAGAACGAGATACAGGTCCATGCACCCAAGCCTCAAAATGCTCATCAATTAATTGCTCACCATCATTTAGAGCCATATACCAAGCATCAGCATAGAAAACCATTTTTTGTAATTTAAGTGGTGTAATTAAATCGCCGTGCTCCTGAGCAAAGCACAGCAAGTAATCAGCTACGCTATTGAGGTTCGCTACAGCCATTTTAATACTCCTTTATAGTCTCATTAAATATCTTGGTTTATCACAGTATGTCATTAAACTTTTTTTTAGCATATCAGAAAAATGCTTTTTTGTGATTCCATTAGACGTTATTGGACTTCGCTAGACATTATATAGCCAAATAATATGCTTAAAATGTCTCTTATCTAAGCTCGATTAAATACTAAGTTTTACTAAGCAGTAACTATCTGCGCCCCTGTTAGCTGATAACCATTAAACCATTCATAGCGACCTGTAGCAGTTACTTTGTTTCCTTTCTGGCAGGTCATTAGCTCCAGCGCGTTAATATCGAATGCCACTATCTTTAATGGGTACGGGCTACGCTTGTCACTCTCAGCCTGAATAGTCATCGTGGCCATAACTTTACCTGTCGCTGTTTTAACTCGCTCAGGGGCTTTTATTACCGTTCCTGATGTGGTGATCTTGATTAACTTTGCTTTTCTCATTTTTGGTTTATTCATCTTGATACCATCACAATATAAGCCATCGACTAAAATAAAATGCTAATGGGACTCTGGAAGATCGGATAATAATTCCAACTGATAGGGGTGATCTAAACGTCAATTTATCCATGATGATACGGGATTATCCCGTATGTAGATATAACCTGTTGATTATGCTTAATTCCGGTAAATCGACGGAATCAAAATACAACTGATTGATAATACTTAATTCTGTCACAAAAACAGGATTAACGCTCATTGGTCATCGTTTCAGTGACCAATGGTAAAAGTTGGCAACACATTGTTTTTATTGCTAACGGTCAAATTGACCGCTTGAAACCTGATTGTTAATACCTTGCCGTAATCTTGCCGTAGCTCTTTGTTGTAATCTTATTTCTCAGCATAGATAACTTATTGATATTTATTTAGAGTGCTTATTTGCATTGTGGTTACTTTTATCTCGTAACCATTATTAGAATATTGCCAGCCAGTGACGAGCCACCGATTTCAGAGCCTCACGTCCCCTTAATTTCAAGGAGGCCTATTATCTTTTTGGTGCTGGCTTCGTCCATTGGTATGTAGGTGCGCTGTCACTCTCCGTCTGTGACGCTCTTTAGCCTGTATCGTCTGCGCTACACCTGTTCTGATGGCTAACCTATCGCGTCTATTGAGTGATTGCCCTTGCTGGTGGGCTAATTCCATCATAACAGCTTCTATTGCTTCACGTTGTAACATGGCTATACCTCAAAGGGATGATCATTTCCGCCATACCTTGATTGTGCTGAGTTGGAACAATCAAAGGCTATCAATCCACTAGCGTAAAATATGCTGTTTTGCTGGCAACCAAAGCGGCAACCGTCAAAATGGCAACCACGTTAGCAGATTGAAATACGCTATTTCAGTACGAACCCAAAGTGACGGTCTTGGGTAAATCAAATAGTTACCGATGCGAATAATATCATTTCGCTGCGTACCGTTCTGCGTACTTTTATGTAATACCATGATTTTATTTAATTATAGCGAAGTGCGAGAATTAAATACGCATTTATTGCGCACCTAAAATAAATAAACGATGTCAGGTTTTGTCAGGTTCTGATGTTAACAATTGTCAACATTTAGTGGGTAAAGTATCCAGTAAAATATAGCCTTTTCGGTGGATACCTTAGTGGATACTTCACGTTTGAAAGCTAATAAATCACATAGTACCACTGTGTTTATGTGATTAGCTGTACTGGCTAATATTTAGCTACTTTAGCTAAAACACTGATTTGTGGTTTTGATATGAGCGCTTCATTTCAAGCCGTCCTCAACTTAGAGGGTAGCATTTCAACTGTTACCCTTTCCGACTATGGCGATAATCACCATTATTAATACCGCCTCAATTTTGAGGAGACTGATTTTATTGATTAATACAGGCTCAAAAATGAGCTGATTGATTCTATTGATAAAATTAGGCTACGCTCACTTTTGAGCTTTGCCATGTATTCAATTAGTTACAAGACGCAACAATACGCTTTGCTTGGTTTACAGTAAGTTATCCTAACTTTAAGCTATGGAATTACTCGTTAAATCCACTAGCAATGATATATTTTCCAATCTGTATAACAGCGTTATACGCTGATATAATAAGCGCTCACTGAGTTAATAACGGACTACTACCATGAGTAAATCTAATCTTGTTGCCTTTCGTCTCCCTGCTGAACTACAAACCCTGTTTAATGATGCTGTATCGAACTCTGGTAGTGATAAAACAGCATGGATAGTCTCCGCTATCAAAGAGAAGTTAAACCGTCCAGACAGTATTCCTGACGCTCGTATGTTATCTCTAGTGGAACGCCTAGAATCATCTGTAGCGTCTTTAATTACTGGCAAGGCAGATATCCCACCGTATACCTATAATGAGTCTGCTGTTGTTTCTGTGGTTAATTTGGTGCTATCAGAGGGCATAGATAACGGGCGTATTATCGCTGAACGGATTAATGAGGCAGAGTATCAAACGAAAGTCGGTAAAGCGTGGGATAAAGATATCTATTCGGCGTGGAAGCGTCATAAGGATATTTCTGGCAAGCTGAGTGGCTAACCATTTCCATATCACTGAACATTCATTGTGAGAAAACTTAGCAAATCTTAGCATTGAATGCGTAGTTACCTTAACATTTCTATACAACCAATTTGCGCATAAACCACTGTAACGCCTTGATATACCTATCTTTAGCTTGACTCACACTTTGCGCATGAGGGCGAACCTGTGCGCAAAATGATTTATAGATTTTTAAGGTGTAGCGTGCATAACCGGATGCCTTAAACACAAAAACGTTAGGATTTGTTAGGATTAATACGTGAGGTTTCGTGAGGTAGCATAGGCTAAAATACGTTATCAAATGTTATCATCTAGACGTTTACAATAGTTAACATCTAACCAGTAATAATCTTAGGATTTCTTAGGATTTAATCAGTTTTCTACAATATTCGAAAACTAGCCGCTAACGTGCCCGAAAATCATCATTCATAACGTGTCACTAAATCATCAAAGCTTATTTGATTTGGGCTGATTGTTCTTCTTCCTTATCCAATAGATTTTTTAATCCTGAGATATTGTTGTTATCGAATCCCATTGAATTAAACGGAATAACGCCCTGATGCTTTTCTAAGTGATCATTTACTGAACTTAGCCATGTGGAATTACAACTTATTCTCTTGGTCAGGCTCCATATTAAAAATATGATACCCGCCATTCTTGATAGCTCAGGGCTTTGTGGAGACAAGCGAGAGGCTGCTAAGTCAATATTATCTAACACATCGATACTAATTTTTGAGTCTGAAAAATCGGTATTCCATAAACGCGCGTGGTGGGCACACCTGTTTCTAACTGTATTAAGGTGCTCTAATGCTGTTTTCAGTCCATCTCTTACGTTTGCTGAGTTAGGCTTTAGAAAACCAAGCGATTTACAGATCTGATGTTTGTATTTATCTTCAAGCATTCCGTAGAAGCGAGACATTGTGCCGAAATCCCAAACATCAACGATAGCCCATATAGGGATATCCCCATACTTGTCTAAATTCCATCGTATACAATCCTTATCACTATTTCGCTCTATTAAAGAGTCTAATTTTCCTAACCACACATCATGTCGGGAGTGATGCTTGTATTGAATTATATTCTTATCTTTGTAAGCAGTAGGAGATACTTTACCTAGTTCGTAAGCTATTTTTGCTTTGAGATAAGTTTCAATTCGTTCGATGCCATAAAAAATAGAGCTTCTTAGTTTTACATCAAATAAATAGTGTGCGTATACCTTTGTAAAGGTTGTACCTGTAAGGAATGTTTCTTCGCGTCTAGCTTCGTGGGGTGCTGTTGGTGGGATTAACTTTAACTTACGAAATGGATACCAATACCCAGATAGCCTGTAATATCCAATATTCATTATTTTCTTTACTGCTTGCTCTGGAGATAGATCCTCAAAGCTCATTCCTCGTTTTTCTAGCTTTTTTATTTGGTCTAAATACGTTAGATGAGGTTTTAGAGGGTGCATGGCAGCATGGAAAGTTATCAAATAGTAGATAAAAGAAAGCCCCAAACGTATCGCAAACCAGATTTCTCCGTTCTGCGTAGCGGTTATGAGGGGCACTGTTGGAATCAATAATACTGAATATATTTATCTTGTCTAGGGCGCTAGTCATTATGGGTTTGTAAATGTTTGTCTGTTTTTTAACGTAAACACAATATATATAGCTGTAGCTATGTCACTTACACATACATATAGCGGTTTAGCTATTTGTGCTATTTTCGTTTTTCAGCTTCTCAATAATTGCTTGCCTCACAAACTCCGCACGATTGCCCCTAGTCACTCTATCGGCTTTAATGTGAATATCTACCCTATCAATGACTGACTGCTCACACGTTACGATTAGGCGTGTTGTCGGTACATCATTAAAATAACGGTTAGTTTTTTTCTTGGTTGTTTTCTGCATATTTCCCCTCGCACGTACTGTTCACGAAAGTATCAAAGTTTACCGCCTCGGCTTATGCTCTGGCGGTGTTACCTTCTATTTTTTCGGCTTTAACCATTGTTTGAGTTTTTGCTCTGCTATGGCTTGCTGTTCTGGTGTGATTTCTCCATTAGGTTGCCCATACATATCAAACCGATTGCCGCCCAGAGTAAGGGCTTTCAAATAAGCCTTGCGGCTGATGTATGACCGTAATCCCTGTTTAATGTGGCTCTCTGGGATATCTAGTCCTTTATCTTTAACCTCAGCAATCATAGCTTCCTTGATGCCAATCATTAGCGGTTTGGCTTCTGGCTCACTGAATAGCGTCCAGTGTTGCGCTATACGGTCGATGCGGTGCTGTTTCTTCTTCGCGTGAACGTCTGCCTTGTTTTTCTTCTTCGGTTGCTGTGGGGCTTCCTGTGGCGTTTTAACCTGTTTGCTTTTTGGTGTGTTCGTCACTGGTGGATTTTTACGTTTTAGTGTGAGTATTTGAGTGCTCATTTAAATATCTCTCTATAGGCGAAAAACGATTTTTTCTTTGGGATAACGGGATAAGTTGCTTATTTTCATTTAATATCATCAAGTTAACTTATCCCAAACACCTCAATTTCTTATCCCAGACTTTTTATTTTTGGGATAACTTTGCTTTTTGATTAACATCTGTAACAAATTGTTATCATTTGATTTGGGGTAACTTGGGATAACATGGGATAAATAGAAGTAACTTAACTTAATAATATTATTATCTTTTTTAATTCTTATCCCGTTATCCCACTTATCCCAACGTTTTTAATTCATCACGGGGATTCTGTTCTGGCTGGTTATTCTTCCTCACTATCAATTAAGACAACAAATCGCTGCTGACTACCATTAATGCTGATAGTTTTACCGTCTACACGCCCTGATTCCGGTCTGACTAAAATACCTGCCTCTTCGAGCGCCTCCGCCCCCAATTTCTTTTGAATACCTGAGAGTATTTCATCTTCAAATACTGACGGGATAATATGATATTCGTCCTTGCCGTCCTCTCTGCGACCAGAAACCAAGTAACCCGCAAGGTTTGTTATTCTTCCTGCGTAAACTCGGTCTAAATCTCCGTTGCGCTTCCCATAGGTGTATGGCTGAAAGCGATTTAATCCGTAGCGTTGAATAAAATCCCTTGCCCGTTTAACGACTTGGTATTTTTCTCGGTTTCCTGTGCCATAGTTCTCTAGCCATTCATTGAAGCTATTACGAATAAATCGGCTACATTCGCCACTATCCCAACCCGTAATTGAGGCTGATAGCTCTGCGGTAGCGTCTAACATGGCAAAACGGGTAGCGACTCGCTTAACCTGTGGTGATGCCTCTTCGGGTAAACTCGATAACCATTCGTTTTCTTTGAAGGTCACTTTCTGGTTGGCCATGTCCTGATTGTTGGCTAAATACTCAATCCATGCTCTACCAACTGCCCCGCAATGCTGCGTTGATGCGCGTTTTATTGCTCGTGAATGCAAATCACCATCATCAAGGCTGTGAAACTCGACCGTATCGGTAAATGGCACACTCACCAGTCGCACTAATTGCCCTGCTTTTGGGGTAACACCATTACGAATGAGGTAAGTTTCAAAATCTTCCTCACCCGTTGATAACGCCACAATCGCCCAACGTAAAACTGCTTTGTTTCCCCCGTCTTTATTACCTTGAATGCGCCCTGTACCATTAAATAAACTGTAGGCACTTCCTGCCACATGCCGCACATCGTTACCCTGCCCAATTTCATCAATTGGCATAAATCCATCATTTCGAGAGGCGGCTTCAATCGTTAACCCGTACTTTGTCGCATCCCATGTTAATTTCAGTTCATCAGGTACACCGTAGATACTTGAAGCCGCTTCTACAGTCGTTGTTTTCCCTGCTGAGGATTGAGCGAATAGGTGAATACCAAACGAGCTACCGCCCGATAATGAGTTCAGTGGGGCAGCTAACGCAACTAAACCACCTAAAATCATAGATTGGTTGCCTTTCATTAAATTACCGACATTCTTCCGCCAGCTTTCAGCGGTTCCCCTGACGATATAACCCGCAACGGCAGACGTTCCGCCGCAAAAGGCAACAGGGCGGCTAGGTGTACCAATAATATGACCATCGGGCATCACATACGCTCCATCATGCCAACCTGCGGTATGTGTGATCGTCCATTCGTCGCGCTTTCCTTTCCGTTGAAGGTAGTTAGCTAATAAATCCAATTGACCACGCTTTGTTGTAATATTAACGCCACGGGAGCGTAACCTCCCCCACCCTTGAGGCGAACCTAGTTCACGTCTCGGAATGGCTTCATAAATTATGCGGTTGCTACCTTCTTGCTTCATCTCGATAACTAAATAGCTGTCTTTGCCATCAGAGCCAATACCTACCGTAGCCATTTCATCCGAAAACCACGTTTCTTTTTCGTCAATCTCACCCGTCGTATTGTTTTGCTTGCGTTCGATGTAATACAAACCACCATGACGCTTATCAAAAAATGGGGCTAAGTCATCGTGAGGTCTGACTTTCTTTTTTGCGTCAATGTGGATCACGTTATTCGCTTCCACTATTTCACCTGCTTGCTGATTCACTTGGTCATTAAATGCCTGTCTTGCCGCCTCAATACCGTGTGATAGGCGGTAGTCATCCCAATCGGCTTTATCGTCAGTTGGGGGTAAAACAGCGACACCATTAACCGCCTTAGCTGCCTTTTCTGCCGCTAATTTCCCTGTATTGTCTTGGTCTGGCTTAATATCGTTATCCCCAGCAATAATAATCTTGCTCTCTGGGTACTTAACCTGCATTACCTTAGCTACATGAATGAGATTTCCCGCGTCAATTGCCGCAACTGTGTGCGCTTCTGGTTGGATTAAGTGACACGTTAGGGCGGTTGCTAATCCTTCAGCGATAATCACCGTAGAGACGTTTACAGGCTCATTGATGGGGTAATAACTGCCTGACTTTGAGCTATCTGACAGTAAACGCTTATCACCATTAGGCTTAATAGTTTGCGCGCCAGTAATAACGCCACCAGCGTCCAATAATGGAATGATAAGAGAACCGTCCTGTAATAAATCCATTTCAAAACCATGCAGCCCCTTAGCCTTGAGATAGTCAGATCTCCCACGTTGAACATTGGCAATAGTGCGGTTATACCGTTCAATAAAGCGTTTATGCTTCTCTCTCTTCTCGTTAGCTTGTTTTTCGGCTTGCTGTGCTTTCAGCTCGTCTTGTTGTGCTTTCAGCTCGTCTTGTTGTGCTTTTATCTCAGAACGACGGTAGGCTGATGGACACGCTGAACGGGTATCAATACCAATTATGTTAGCAACCTCATACGCTGCCTCGGTCACACTGCCACCTAATATTTTTTGCACTAAATCCAACCCATCACCTGAACCACACTGATTACAAATAAACGAGCCGTTATCGTCTTTGTTGTCGAACCTAAAACGATCTTTACCACCACAAGCAGGACAAGCTGTGTGCGTGTTTAGGGGCACTTCTGCCCCAAGGTGAGATAATATGGCTTGCCATTGTCCGTTAGCTTTCAGCTTCACCTCACGGATAACATCAATCGGCTTCATTCTCTGCGCCTCCTGCTGGTTCTGCCATTTCATGCGACACACTTAAAATAGATTGATATAACGCCTCGCCTTCCAGGGTAAGACGCCCACAATCTACCGCTTTGGTTAAGGCTTCCAGTGCGGCTATTTCGTATTCCTCAAACTGGTCTATTAACGGCTCAATAAAGCAAACCTCAGTTAAGAAACAAAGGTACTCAATGGGTGAAATTTGTTGCTTGTTCGTGCGACCTTGGCATGTTTCTGTGTAGGTGTAACATTCCTCAAAGTCATTCGGGCGGCTTTTAAGTACAGCAAAGGCAAAGGCTTTCAGCGCATCATCAAGCGAGTTCGCTTTGGTTTTGAATAGGATAACGTTGCTCATTACTTCACCTCACGTACATAGTTAATTCGGATATCGGTTAAACCGTCACGTTGCGCCTCTCGCATTACTTGCGATTGAGCGTCTTTCTGGGTGGCAGATATCACCTGCTTACAAATACCTAGCGTTAACCCTTTCGGTGTTGTGCCATACCCTGCAATTTGAAACGTTCTCATGAGCGATAACCCTCCATATCCTGAATGTGTAGCTGTGAGGCTTGTTCAATGGCAATTACCATTGGTTTAAGTGCTTTCTTCTCCTTGCGACGTAGGTTCATGGCATAACTGCCGCGCCTACCGTGCCCTTGATAAGAATCAGCCTCTAAGTGGCTAATCAAGTTCTGAGCCTCACCAATTGGCATGGCCTCAATTTCCGCCAGTGTGGGGATCTGAATGTGTTTAATTTCGGGAAACTCGGACAATCGGAAATAACTGTTAACCATTGAGCGTTGAACCTGCCACGATAAATCATCGGTAAATGGCTTAACCAACATGAGATAGCCAGATTCAGCCAATACCATTATTTCAGGTGTGTACTTGGTGATATTTTCATCAAGGTGTGGACGTAATACGTCCTGACCTAACAAAAAGTAATCAACTCCATCAATGAAATGGCGTTTATGCTTTGTGAATGTGCGCCTTGCTGTGCCTTTCGGGCGTTGGTGTACCTCGTCAATCATGGCAAAGGTGACAACTCGCTTACCTTGATACATGAATGGGCTTAAGCTGGTGGCATTAATAGTGACCTGTCTCATTTCATCACCTCCACCAATCGAGTGATTTCTTTTTCTTGAGCACATACAAGACGGTTGACTGCTCTCAGTAGAAAATGCGTATCTGTATCAGCTTCGTTCTCTACAGCCGTCAACAGTGGGATTAACAACGCTTGGAGTTCTTCGTTAATATGTTCAACTTCTTCCAAGGTA